>JAEZRL010000296.1 GCA_023440945.1 Bacteroidota bacterium | reverse complement strand
AATTCTTCCTTTTGCACGATACACCATTGCAATACCATCACCTGTTGCAATTTTTGGATTTGTTGTTGTACGATAGGCCTGCCCGCAACCGCCTGTTGCAAGCATTGTTATATGGGAAAGGATTTTTTCGATATGCTGCGTTTGTTCATTCAAAACATACACGCCGTAACAGGTTATATCGGGTGTTGATTTTGTAACAAGATAACCAAGATGATGTTGCGTTATAAGTTCTACAACAAAGCAGTGATTTATTAGCTCGATATTGGTGCATTCAGCCAATTGAGAAAGCAAAGCTCTTTCCATTTCCTGCCCCGTGATGTCTTTATGATGAAGGATGCGAAACTCACTGTGGCCACCTTCTCTACCTAAAGCATATTCACCACTTTCGGTTTTATCGAATTGCGCACCATAATCAATTATCTCCTGAATGCGTTCAGGGCCTTCTTTTACTACAATCTCTACGATGTGTTCATTACACAAACCATCACCGGCGATCAATGTGTCTTCAATATGTTTTTCAAAACTATCATTTGCATCATCCATCACACCCGCAACACCGCCCTGCGCATATTTGGTGTTGGTTTCATCTGCCCTTGTTTTGGTGATGATGGTAACTTTTTTATCCGGAAAATGTTTTGCTACTTTTAAAGCATACGTTAGTCCTGCTATTCCTGATCCGATCACTAAAAAATCTGTTTGCTGCATCGTTATTATTTCAAGTAATTTTTTTGTCCTTAGCTGTAGTGCTGCTATTAAGCTTTGGTTGTGTCACTCACTTCGGCGTTCAGAACTACGTCCGCAGTAGATGGTCAACAGTTAACCGATGCTTCTACAGTACAAGTGAGTGACACAACGAAGACGCCACAAGCACCGGAAGCTGGCTACATAAAATAAATTATGGTTCTACCCAGGCTTCATTTTCTTTTAAAAGATTGATAAGTTCTTCTACTGCAATTGCACTATCAACATTGCGCTTCACTACTTCTTTTCCTTTATACAATGTTATCTTTCCCACACCGCTGCCAACATAACCAAAATCTGCATCAGCCATTTCTCCGGGCCCATTGACAATGCAACCCATGATCGCAATTTTTACGCCTTTAAGATGATTGGTAACAGAACGGATCTTTGCTGTTGTTTCCTGCAAATCAAATAACGTTCTTCCGCAACTTGGACAGGAAATATATTCTGTTTTAGAAATGCGTGTACGTGTTGCCTGCAAAATGCTAAAAGCGGTGTTATTAATAAATTGTACAATCGTTTGATTATTGACATAATTCCTTCCCGAAGCATTCGTTATCGCTGCTTTTTGGTATGCTTCGTTTTTAAGCCCGAGGCTGATACCATCGCCGAAACCATCGAGAAACAAAGCACCACATTCGGTTGAAAAATGAATAAGATGTTCATCCGCAGTTTGCCAGTTACTATCGCAGATAATAATGGCGGGATTTGAAATATTCCTGTTCATCATTTCGATAAACATTCTTCTAACTGCAGGCATTCCATGCTGATTGATGCTGCTCAAGCAAAACACAACAGTTGGATCATTACCAATTTTATCGAGATAAGTGTAATCGTTAACAGAGGTTTCATCGCTGAAACAGTCTAACATTACAAAATTTATTAACGGACTTTTTGCAGGGGCATTTACAAAACCAATAGAATCAAAGATGGGAAAATATTTTTGTTCGGTTTGTTGATTAGAAGTTGAAAGACTCTCTGCCCAGGCAGCAGGATAAACGATAACTTTTAATGTTCCGGGCAAAGCAAAATCAAGTATTTGATGTCCTGTGAAGATATAGTCTGCTGCCGCATCGCTGATGCTCCATTTATCTGTTGCTTCTTCATACGTATAACCGGCGCTTTGCAGATGTTGCGGTGTGATTCTTTCGATTTTACTAAGATCAGCTATCACAACAGGCACATGATGACCACCTACATTATCAACCGTAAATGTTTCCCTGCGTTTATAGTTAAAAGGATCGTAAGGCAGTTTTTCAACCGGAGGAATTACCATGCTTTCCTGTACTCTTAATTCTTCGTTTGAACCTTCGTATCTTTTTACAATATCTTTACAAACAGGAATTTCAAACTCCGGATCTTCTGTTAATGAAACACGGATCGTATCACCAATTCCATCTTCCAGTAAAGTTCCAATGCCGGCTGCACTTTTTACACGACCATCTTCCCCATCACCGGCTTCTGTAACACCCAAATGCAAGGGATAACATTCATTGAATTCTTCCAACATTTTATTTATCAGCAACCGGTAAGCCTGTACCATTACCTGCGGATTACTGGCTTTCATGCTAAGTACAATGTTGTGATGATTCTCATATCTTGCAATACGCAAAAATTCCATCGCACTTTCAACCATACCCATTGGTGTATCACCATAACGGCTCATAATACGATCGCTTAAAGAACCATGATTGGTACCAATACGCATCGCTGTTCCATACTCTTTACAAATTCTAACTAAAGGCGTAAAGCGGTCACGAATTCGTTCTATTTCTTCTGCATATTCTGCGTCCGTGTAGTCTATTTGTTCAAACTTCTTTTTATCAACATAATTGCCGGGATTTACTCTTACTTTCTCTACAATTCGCGCAGCAATTTCAGCAGCATTTGGAGTGAAGTGAATATCTGCTACAAGCGGTGTTGTATAGCCTCTTTTATGCAACTCATTTTTTATGTTGAGGAGATTCTCGGCTTCTCTTTTACTTGGTGCTGTTATGCGAACAAGCTCTGCCCCTGCTTCAATACAACGTATCGTTTGTTCAACGGTGGCAAGCGTGTTCATGGTGTCGGTAGTTGTCATGGTTTGAACACGAATAGGATGAAAATTACCAAGCAGCAAGTCCCCAATCTTTACTTCACGTGTTGTTAACCGTTTATACTGTGTAAGAGAGTTACAATACAATTGCATATTTTTTCTTTTGATGAAAACGAAACTCTTTCGCTCAAATCTTATTATTCAGTCATTAAAACCTGCCGTTTTCTGGTTCACAAAGATGAGGCAATAATTCAAAACACGTTTACTTTAAAAGGTATAACTTGGTTGCAGCAACCGTTTTAAACATTTTTTTATTTAAGACAATCCATTCATCGAGATTTTTCAGCAGCATTTTTTTGCATAATAATTACATCCTTTTATAAAATTCTTGACAACAAAAAATGGTATTCCTTAGTAAATTTGATATTCACAATTGTGCATAAGAAGAAGGATGATTTTTGATGCTTATGATTTAAATTGTGTGAGCAGATTAATAACAAAATATTAAAAGATTGACAGAAACTATTATTAACCTTGAAACTGTTAACCCGATAGAATTCTTCGGTGTAAACAACAGAAAACTGGACCTTCTTAAGAAAAAATTCCCCCTGTTAAAAATACTTTCAAGGGGCACGCAAATAAAACTGAGCGGCGCTCCTGAACAAATTGAAACAGCTAAAGAAAAAATTGGACTTATAGTTCAATATATGGAACGTAATGGTGATTTAAGCGACAATTATTTTGAACAAATTCTCGGTGGCGATGACGCTGAGACGATAGATAATTTTGTTGAGCGAAACCCTAACGACATTCTTGTTTTTGGTCCAAACGGGAAAACCGTTCGTGCAAGAACAGCCAATCAAAAAAAGCTGGTACAGGCGGCAGACAGAAATGATATCGTGTTTGCTATCGGCCCGGCCGGTACAGGTAAAACGTATACAGCCGTTGCTTTGGCTGTAAGAGCTTTGAAGAACAAGATGGTAAAGAAGATCATTCTTACACGTCCTGCTGTGGAAGCAGGTGAAAGTCTTGGTTTTTTACCGGGTGATCTAAAAGAAAAGATCGATCCTTATCTACGTCCACTATATGATGCATTGGATGATATGATACCTGCCGATAAGCTCGGTTATTATATGAGCACCAGGACTATCGAAATTGCGCCGCTGGCTTATATGCGTGGACGAACATTGGATCATGCTTTTATTATTTTGGATGAAGCACAGAATGCAAACGATCTGCAGTTGAAAATGTTTTTAACACGCATCGGTCCAAATGCAAAAGCAATTATCACCGGGGACCCTACCCAGGTTGACTTACCAAGAAATCAACATAGCGGACTTGAAAAAGCGACACGCATCCTACGCAATATTGATGGAATAGCACATATAGAATTAGATGAGGAAGATGTTGTGCGTCACCGTTTAGTAAAAGCTATCATTAAAGCTTACGATAAGGAAAAAGATGTAACAGATCATAGGCCCAGATCTTAATTTTTTATAACCCATATTTTCATAGTGGAGGCAGTTTAATGACTGCCTCTTGCTATTATACCTGATACATAAACTCACCACTTTTTATAAAGAAAACTAAGGGCTTTAAGCTGTGTATCTAAATAAGGCGGGAATTTATCATGAAGAAATATCTCTGCTTTCACGCCGGCGCCTTTTGTTACTAAGCCGTTTGTTTTAAGAAAGTTGTTGATGAGATACAACACATGGTATCCATCTCTCGGGTTGAAGTGAACATGCTTTGGATTTCCTGTTAGGTCAGCATTGTTTTTAGAAGATTCCGGCCACTGATAATCCGAATAGATCATATTCGATCTCGAATATCCCATATAATTATCCTTTAAAGCCAAAAATATATTAAAAATTTATTCTTGATAATGATGAATTAATTTAATTGAATGTTTTAGATGATAGGAAGATTTTTCAGGTTAGGTGAAATAATTAAGCTGCGTTTGTCCTGTATCTTGCCTTACGATAGAATAACATTTCCGTAATAAATATTAACACAAGGCTTACCGCAGTTGATGCAGCTACTTTCCCAATAAAGAAAAGAAAATCACCAAACTGCATCCATTCTATAAAAACAAGATAAGCATGGTGAACAAAAGTGAGTACTAAAACATAAATAGCATAAGGTGAAAATCCCAGGCTTTTTATACTTGGTTCAGCATAGCTGAATTCTTTTTTTTCCTGTGGCAATAATACATTCAAAATAAAAGGACGCAGGTAAGCAATAAGCACACAAGGAGCAGCATGCAAACCCGGCGTTCCCGTAAAATAATCCATACACAGGCCAAATATAAATGCAATAAAAAGTACGGCTAACCGTGGCATATTAAAAGGCAGCCAAAGAATAAAAAGAAAATACAATGAAGGCTTTACATACTGATGCAAAGGCGGAACTTTGTTAAGAATAAAAGCTTGAACCAAAAGGAACAAAGCAAAACGGATGATATTTTTTAAAAGTCCGCTCATTGATTTTTTGGTGTTAATGCTTCCAGTTTGCGTTGCTCTTCCCACATAACATTATCAATTAAATAAGCATATTGCAACGAATAAAAATTGGTAGCAGTTCTAACTTTCAAAGTATAAAAATTGGTGGAAGGATCTGTTTCTATCGCCGATACACGACCCACTAATAATCCCGGTGGGTAATTACCGGAAAGATTACTTGTTACTACAGTATCGCCTATTTTTACATTTGCACTTTTGGAAATATTATGCAGTGTAACCTGGGAAGGGTCTTCTCCATCCCAATCTACGATGCCGGTATAATAACCATTCTTTAGCATCGCACTAACACGGCTATTGTGATTCAATAAACTCATTACGCGGCAGAAATTATCGCTTACAAGAATTACGTGGCCAACAATTCCTTCAGGCCCCGTAACACCCATATCTTTTCTTACGCCTTGTTTTGAACCACGATATAAAGTGATATAATTATTTTCTTCAGATACAGAATTATTAACCACTTTAGCAGGCAAAAAACGAAAGCGCTGGATACGCCCTAATGTATCGCGGATCAACGAATCAATTTTTGTTGTTGCAGCAGTATCAGGTGCTTCGCGGCTAACGCCAAGTAATCCCAGTAACTCTGCATTTTGCTGCTGAAGCATTTCATTCTTCTTCTTCAGGCTGAAATAACTTTCTATATCGTTGTATTGTTTATCAAGCACACCGGTTATTTCATTGGCATTATTTGCAAAAACAGCTTCGTATGTTTTGTTGTAATTGATGAGAATAGCGAGACTTAATCCCTGTAAAAACAGGAACATAAAAAATACAAAGAAGCGCCTGATGAAAAGAAAGATATTACGCATGAATGACGAAATTCAAAACCTGAAATCCGATTATCTTTCTATTCGAATTTCTGATTTACAGATTCCATTTTTTATCTCATAATGAAAGGAAAACGTTGGTAGTGCTTAAGCGCAATTCCTGTGCCGCGAACAACACTTTTTAAAGGATCATCGGCGATGTGAACAGGTAATTTTATTTTCTGGCTTAAACGCCTGTCAAGCCCGCGAAGTAAAGCGCCACCACCTGTTAGATACAAGCCTCTTCTGTAAATATCAGCAGCTAGTTCCGGTGGTGTTGTTTCCAATGCTTTTAAAATCGCTTCTTCAATT
>JAEZRL010000141.1 GCA_023440945.1 Bacteroidota bacterium | reverse complement strand
TCTAAAGAATAATTTACTTCCATTTCAACCCTTCCTTTTAAAAGTTTTGCTTTGCAGGTACAGCAAACGCCGCCTTTGCAACTATAAGGCAATTCAGTCCCATGATATAATGCTGCATCCAATATATTTTCACCATCCATTGAAAGGTTAAAAGTGGTGGAAATGCCATCATGTTTTATGGTGATGTGACTAACTTCTTCTTCATTAGCAACAGTGCGATTTATTGCTGCTTTTCTTTTAGGTTGATCAGGTGTTGTAAATAATTCGAACCTTATTTTCTTTTCATTTACATTCTTCGAAAGAAGATAATCCTTTACGCAATTTATCATTTCTTCAGGCCCGCAAATGAAAAACTCATCGGCATTAAAATCAAGTGGTTTTGTAAAAAGCTCATCGCATTTCTGCTGATCAATACGGCCGGAATTGATAGCAGCATCGGTCATTTCACGACTCAATACATGAATAATTGTAAACCGATCCATATATTTATTTTTCAATGCTTCCAATTCTTCTTTAAAAATAATGGAATGACGATTGCGATTTCCATATACAAGGGTAAAGCTGCTATATGGTTCTGAAGCAAGTGCTGTTTTGATAAGTGAGATAACAGGCGTAATGCCACTGCCCGCAGCGAGGCCGATGTAATGTTTTTTATTAGCTGGATGAAAATTTGAAGTGAAGTTGCCAATTGGTGGCATCAATTCTAAAACACTACCTGCTTTTAAAATATCATTTGCATAAGATGAAAAAATACCATCAGGAACTTTCTTAACAGCAATGCGCCATTCATTGCATAAAGGTGAGCTGCAAAGTGAATAGGAACGCCTTATTTCTTTATCATTAATAATTGTTCGAAGCGTAATATATTGCCCTGCTTTATATTGAAAAATTTCTTTATAATCAGCAGGAATATCAAATTCGATAGAAACACAATCTGCTGTTTCTTTCCTCACTTCTTTCACTGCTACTTTATAAAAATGAATCACGCTTTCTTTTTTTACTGGCTTTGCAGTAAAGTTATGTGAAGTAAAGCTTTGAAATTTCGTTGAAATAAAAAGAAGAGAAGTATTATTTTGACATACTAACAAGCGCTGTCTTCACTCTTCCGGCGCCTATAAATCTTGGTTGCCAGTATGTATCATTTAAATCGCTAACCATAACGCCACCACTTGTTGCAGCATGTACAAATTTATTGTTCGTTACGTATACACCAACATGCGAAACACTCTTACCTCTGCCACGTGTATGAAAGAAAACAAGATCACCTTCTTTCAGATCGTTCATTTCAATCCTGTCGCAATTATTAAATTGCTCCATTGCAGTACGTGGAATATCAACATTATAAACATCACGCATTACAGTTTGTGTGAAAGCAGAACAATCAATACAGCTTTCTGAATTTCCACCTAAGCAATACCTGGTACCCCACCAGTAATCAATATCTTTTAGTAAAGTTAGATTGGTTAATTTTTCTACTGCAGCATCAAAAATGATGGCATATTTCAATTGCAGCCACTGCGCGTTTTCTATGTTGAAGTTTCTAACATTCAAATCAGGCGCATCATAGCTAACTTTATCTTTTGAAGCTTTGCCATAAGTTTTTTTATGCACTGTTGCAGGCATCTTTCCCGGAGTAACAGTTATGCCATCCAAAAACTTTACTTCATCTTTTTTAGGAGAAGTTTTTTTTGCTGTGCTGTTATCTGCCGATGCAATGTTTCTTAAACTTTTACAACTGCTGAATGCGATAACCATCACAAGCAGATGTATAATTTTACCACGCACTAGTATCTGCATGTTTGCAATATAGCTGCCATCTTTGTTTCAGCCAATAAATCTTGAAAACTTTCAGTATTTTAATTTGATTTTAAAAGGATGTGGATAACAATCACAGATGATAAAATGTATAAAAATCCTATATGCAAACTAACATGTAACACAAGAACATTGTTTGCGCTCACTCCTTCTCCTTTTTTGGTTTCTTATTACTTTTTGGTTTATTTTTTTTTGTTCTTGTTTTTTTAGTGGAAGTCGAAGAATCTTCTTCCTTTTCTTTATCGCCTCGCAACACCCATTCGTAATCAAGCTGGCGCTTATCGAGATTAGCCGAGATAACTCTTACCCAAACCCTGTCACCCATTCTGAAACGACGGCCACTTCTCAATCCTACTAAAGCATAATCACTTTCTACCATTCTAAAATCATCATATTCAGATAAACTTGCTATCGAAACCAAACCTTCGCATTTGTGCTCAACTGTCTCCACCCAAAAACCAAAATGCGCCACACCGCTTACAACCCCTTCGAAAACATCGCCTAAAAAATCACGCATAAACTCTACCTGCTTGTATTTGTTGCCTGCACGTTCACATTCCATTGCAGCTCTTTCCCTTTCGCTGCAATGCTTGCATTTCTCTTCCATCTTCTTATCAATCATTGGTCTTTCCGCCAAACAGGTTGCAAGCACGCGATGTGCCATTACATCAGGATACCGGCGAATGGGCGAAGTAAAATGACAATAGTTTTCAAAACCCAAACCATAATGCCCGATATTTTGCGTGTTATAAACTGCTTTTGCCATAGTGCGAATACCAAGTTGCTCCAGTACGTGTTGCTCCGGTCGTCCCTGCACATCCTGCAGCATTTGATTGAAACTTTCAGCAATTTTTTCAGGGGAGCTTGTATCGAACTCATGTCCAAACTTTTTTGCGAATTCTATAAAAGGCAGCAACTTTTGTTCATCCGGTTCATCGTGAATACGGTAAGGAAAAGGAATTTCTTTTTTATTCACTTTTATCTTCGACACATATTCTGCAACTGTTCTGTTTGCAAGCAGCATAAACTCCTCTATAAGTTGATGCGATTCTTTGCTTTCCTTCACCACAATACCGATTGGCTTTCCTTTTTCATCCAGTTTAAAACGTACTTCCTGAGATGAAAAATTAATAGCCCCATTTTCAAAGCGTTTCTTCCTGAATTTTTGGGCAAGATCATTCAACAATAAAATTTCTTTTTCATATTGCCCTTTGCCGGTTTCAATAATTTCCTGCACATCTTCATAGGTAAAACGATGATTGGAATGAATAACTGTTCTTCCTAACCAATAATTTTTCACTTCTGCTTTTGTATTGATTTGAAACACGGCGGAGAAACTGAGCTTGTCTTCCTTCGGTCTTAATGAACAAAGAACATTGGAAATATTTTCAGGCAACATAGGATTTACCCGATCGGGTAAATAAACCGAAGTAGCACGTTTATATGCTTCTTCATCCAGTGCTGTGCCTTGTTCAACATAATGACTAACATCGGCGATGTGAATGCCAATTTCGTATAATCCTTTTCTTATCGTTCTCAGGGAAATCGCATCATCAAAATCTTTTGCATCAACAGGATCAATAGTAAAAGTTAGTGTTTCCCTGAAATCTTTTCTTCGTTTCACTTCAGCAGAGCTTATGTCTTCAGGTAAACGTTTTGCTTCTTCCAAAGCGTCCTCGCTGAACAATAAAGGAAAGCCATTTTCGGCAATCAGTTCTTTCATTGCCCGGTCGTTCTCATCTTCTGCCTGTAAAGTTGAAATTACTTCACCAACTGGTTTTTTATCATCTTTATCCCATTTCAACAAACGAACCGCAACACGTTCTTTGTTTTTGGCGCCATTAATATTTTCAAGCGGAATATAAATATCGGGCATCGGTTTATCAACCGCCGGAATAAAAAAAGCATAGTTGGTTCCCATTTGCAAAGTGCCGATAAACTCTGTTTGTTTGCGTTCTATCACTTCTGTTATACGGCCTTCTTTTCGTCCGTTGTTCATGTTCTCTTTTACCACTTTTACACGCACTTTATCACCATCCAATGCTGTATTAAAATTACCCGGACGAACCAATACATCAGTACCACCTTCTATTACAACATAGCCAATTCCTGAACGCGTTATATCCAGCACACCTTTCAAAACATGAGATGATGTGGTTCTGGATTTCTGTTTCTGTTTACTCTTCTTCCTGCCCATAATAATTTTATTTTTTTGTGTGCCGGCTACAGTATTGCTATGATGCTTTTGTTGTGTCACTCGCTTGTACGACAACAATTTTATTCAGCATAAATCTTCTGCAGTATTAATAACAGCTAAACTTATACCATTGTTTCCCCTGTTACCTAAAGTTGAATTTAACTTTTGTTGAAATGTTTAACAAAATCCGTTACCAATAAATCAAACGCCTCTTCTTCTTTAAATAAAAACTTGTGTTTTATAGGTAACACATACAAAGGCAATTTAACTAATTGCTCTCTGAACTTAAACAAACGAACAGCGTCCTTTTCCGTAGTTAATATAAACCTGTTTTCTGAATCTATTTCCTTAAATCGCTTCTCAATATCCTTCAGGTCATCTATTGTAAAAATATGATGATCGCTATAAGCCTGCATGTAATAGGTAGCCGCATTTTGTAATAAAAACTCCTGCAAATGTTTTGGATTAGCAATACCACAAACAAGCAATATCTCATCCTCCGTTGTTATGCTTCTTGTGTCCTTTGTGGTAATGTGATAAGGCGTTCCATATTCAATAGAAGTAAAAAATACTTTTTGATAGTCTAAAGGTTGTATGTCTTTGAGAATCTCATTTTTTTCTTCAACAGAAATATGTTCAGGGCATTTTGTTATAACAATTACTTCCGCTCTTTTATAAGATGATTGCTGATCCCGCAGATCGCCTGTTGGTAAAAAAAAATCATGCGTGAATAAATTACTGTATTCACTCAATAAAATATTCAATCCTGCTTTTATAGAACGATGTTGAAAAGCATCATCTAAAATAATAACTTCTGTTTGTGGTTTATCATGCAATAATTGAGGAACAGCAACAATTCTTTCCTCGCCAACTGCTACAGAAATATCAGGATATTTCAAATGAAACTGCATTGGCTCATCTCCAATTTCCAGTGCAGTTGTGTTTTCTCCGGCAAGCACATAACCTTTTGTTTTTCGTTTATAACCTCTGCTTAATGCGGCAACTGAAAAATCGGTTTTTAATAAGGCGATAAGATATTCCACCATCGGCGATTTACCTGTACCGCCAACAGAAAGATTGCCAACAATTATAATTGGTAAATTAAACGTTGCTGATTTAATAATTTTCTTATCGTACAACCAGTTTCGTATGATTATTATCAAACCGTATAATAACGAGAAAGGTAATAACAGTATGCGGAATGATTTAAGAAAGAAATTATTCAAATTCATCTATTGCCTCTTTTCATCGGTCAGAAAAATCAACTTTAGTTATCCTTGCATCTCATAAATTCTTTCAGGCGTGATGCAAAAATTTAAAGGTACATCATAAGCATCAGTGTCATCAATCTTATCAATGGGATCAAAATAACTGAAACCTATCTTCAAAACGTCGCGCCGGCATTTTGGAAGAAAGCGGTCATAAAAACCTTTGCCAAAACCAACACGGTAACCATCTTTATCACAAATAAGCATTGGCACAAAAACAACATCTATCATTTCCGGCGGGATAACTTCGCCTTCTCTTGGTTCCGTTATGCCATGATTGTTGGTGTGATAATCTGTGTCTTCATTAACAAGAATGGCTTGCATCGAAAGCGCAGAAAAATCAGTGATAGGATAAGCAATGTGCAAACCCGGAATCATATGATGCATGTATCTTGTAAAAAGCAAAGTGTTTGGTTCCGCTGCATCAGATAAAGGCCAGTAAGTAAAAAGCACATCCACCTGCTCGAGAAACATTTTCTGGAATTGTATCAATAAAAGATCGTCCATTTTCATCCGTTCGCGATCGCTAATGGATTGCCTTTTTTCTTTGTATAGTTTTCTGAGTTCTTTCTTTATCATAATGCAAAATGCAAAGATGAGTGTTCTCATCAAATTTATATTCCTGTCGCCTGTTTTATAAATTATCTTTATCATTAAATTAATTAAGATTCATGGCGTTTAATGTTCAAACTTTTAAAACCCGTGCATTAACATCTGTAGTGTTTGTAATTGTAATGCTTGCAGGATTATTAATTAATTACACTTCTTTCTTTTTATTATTTACTATTATTCATTTTGGTTGCTGGATAGAATATCAAAAACTGGTTGGTTTGATAGATGAAGATTATCAAAAGATAACCGCTTTTCATAAATATGGGGTAATGCTTTTAGGATGGAGTTTTATGCTCTGGATGACAAATGGTTTTCTTCATCTTGGCAATTTTCGTTTAGTAGAAATTGGTTGGTGGCTAATGATTATTCTAATTATTGTGTTGCCCATCGCAGAGATATCTTTATCACAAGATTTTAATTTCAAAAACATCGCCTACTCCCTGTTTGGTCTTGCTTATATTTCTTTAAGCTGGGGACTAATGATAAATCTTCGAAGCACGTTTGCCAACAGTTTTCTGGGTGACATTGGCTGGATACTTCCTGTTGTTTTAATTGCATCTATCTGGATTAATGATACAATGGCTTATATTGTTGGTTCTTTTATTGGCAAAACACCACTCACTTCCATCTCACCAAAAAAAACATGGGAAGGAACATTGGGAGGTGCCATACTTGCCATTGCAGTTGTTTCACTTGTTTGTCACTATGCTTTTGGTTTTGATCTGATTCCCGTAATAATTATTTCATCCATTGCAGCTATTATCGGGACGATGGGTGATATTTTTGAAAGCAAATTAAAACGCATGGCAGGAGTAAAAGACAGCGGAAGTATTATGCCGGGTCATGGCGGATTTCTAGACCGTTTTGATTCTTTGTTGCTTGCTACGCCTTTTGTTTGGATGTACGTGATTTTGTTTCTGTAATAGCACTCACAATATTCAGCTTTTTTAAAAAATAAGCTGTCATTCAAAACTTATCTTTGCCCCATAATTTATTCTGATGAAGATCCATAAAGAAGGATATAAAACCATTGGCATTGCGGCTTTAGTATTTGGAATTATTACGCTGCTGATATTTCGTTTTTTGAGCGAAGACTTTCCCGTGATCGCTTCTATCTTATTCGTATTAGCATTTGCACTTTTTCTATTTATTATTTCATTTTTTCGTATTCCTCATAGAAGTTTTACTACGGGTGAGGAACAAATCGTTTGTCCTGCAGATGGAAAAGTTGTTGTGATTGAAGAAATAACAGACACGGAATATTTTAAGGAGAAACGCATACAGGTAAGTATTTTTATGAGTCCTGCAAACGTGCATGTAAACCGCAATCCTGTAAGCGGTTCTGTTTTATACAGCCAATATCATAAAGGAAAATATCTTGTTGCATGGCATCCAAAATCGTCAACAGAAAATGAACGACACAGCGTTGTATTGCAAAACACCAAAGGTGAAATTTTGGTAAAGCAAATTGCCGGTGCTTTGGCAAAACGCATTGTTAATTATCTGAAGGTTGGGCAAGAGGTTAAGCAGGGAGATGAAATGGGCTTTATAAAATTTGGCAGTCGTGTAGATGTGCTGCTTCCTTTATCTGCAAAAGTGCAGGTGCAGTTAAATCAAAATGTGAAAGGCGGCGTAACAGTGCTGGCAACATGGTAAGATAGAATCTTCTTTTATTGTGATCGCTTCAACCC
>JAEZRL010000108.1 GCA_023440945.1 Bacteroidota bacterium | reverse complement strand
ATTTACCTGTTGTTTAAATATTTTATGCAACGAAAAAAAATAGGCATATAACAACACAACAAACACAAGCTTTATCAGCAACCATCTTCCTTCAGGTTCAAGTAGAACTTTCTCCCATCCTGCACTAAACATAACAGCAGGACCAAATATCAAAGTAAGTACAGCAGAAGGCCAGGTTATACCATACCATAAGCGCTTCATCATTATAGAAAATTCATTTCGCAGCGCCGTTTTTATGGGTTCATTTTTTTCACCTGCTTCAGTGTTGTAGATAAATAAGCGAGGCATGTAAAACATTCCCGCAAACCATGTAACGATAAAAATTATGTGAAGCGCTTTTAAATAGTACATATTAATTGCAGAAGAAATATTTTTTTACTGGCATCTGTTCTTTGTAGCATCGCCTGTTGTGTCACTCACTTCAACACTTTGTTCTTTGTTTTACTTATTAAGAAACCTTTTCAAGCACCATTTGTTTGCTTCCATCAACATAATCTTTTATCCATTTTGTTATCGCCTGCACCCATAAAGGATGAACATTCAGGCATGGTATCATTGTAAAACTTTCACCACCTGCATGAAGAAAAATTTCTTTTCCTTCTCCGGCAATTTCCTCTAATGTTTCCAAGCAATCACTCACAAAAGCAGGACAAACAACCAATATTTTTTTTACACCTTCTTTTGGAAGTTCAGCTAAACGAAAAGCGGTATAAGGCGTTAACCATTTATCTCTTCCAAGTCTGGACTGAAAACTTTGCTCCACTTTTTCTGACGATAATCCCAATGCTTTTGTAACAAGTTCGGTGGTAACAATCGTTTGATGACGATAACAAAACTCATGTGCAGGTGATGGGACATGACAACAATCTTTCACCACCAAGCAATGATGTCCGGTAACATCTCCTTTACGAATATGTCTTTCCGGAACACCGTGATAACTGAACAATAGTTTATCAAAATCTTGTTCAAGAAAAGGTTTTATACTTTCTGTTAAAGCGTTGATATACGTTTCATCATTGTAATAAGGTTTAATGATCGTCAACTTAAACTTATACTTATTTTTTTGATGCACTTCTTTCATATATTCCACAGCAGTTTCATAACTGCTCATGGCGTAATGCGGGTAAAGCGGGAACAAGATCACTTCTTCCAGGTCAGGTATTTGCTGCATCAATTTTTCGTATGCATCTTTCGGTGAAGGCGTTCCATAACGCATTGCAATTTCAACAGGAATATCAAACCCTTGCTGTACAATCTCCTGTAATTGTTTAGTGAAAACAATCAGTGGAGAACCATCTTCTGTCCAGATAGATTTATATGCCTCAGCAGACTTCGGCGCCCTGAATGGCACAATAATTCCCTTTACCAAAAGAGTGCGGATAATATAGGGTGCATCGATCACTCGTTTGTCCATCAAAAACTCACGAAGATATTTGCGCAAATCCTTCACCTCCGTAGAATCAGGCGAACCAAGATTCATCAATACAATTCCTTTCTTTGCTGTTTGTTGCATAGTTTACAAATGACCGCAAAGTTAGGATAACAAACAAGATGAAATTTTTGTTTGACCAAAAGATGACTTTGAAGTGTTCGTGGTTTATAGTTCATAGTTTATCCCTATCCTCCTACGTATTCAACCTATATCCCGAATGAAAGATCGTTTCAATAGAAACAGAAGAGCCCGTCAAATATTTGCGTAATCGTGTGATAAAAACATCCATGCTTCTTCCTAAAAAGTAATCATTCTTGCCCCACACATGCAGTAATATCTCTTCACGTTTAATGATTTTATTTGGATGCAAACAAAAAAACTCGAACAACTGCGTTTCTTTTTGTGTTAATGCAATTTCATTTTCAACATTTATGATTTTCATTTCAGAAGGTATAAATCGCAGCAGCCCGAAAGTGTATTCTTTTTCTGTTTTTGGCAATTGCATCCTGCTTCTGCGTAAAAAAACCTGCATGCGGCTAATCAATTCTTTCATGCTGAAAGGTTTGGTAATATAATCATCGCCGCCTGTTGCAAAGCCTTTCAGTTTATCCTCTTCCATTGATTTTGCGGTAATAAAAAGTATTGGCACTATATCATTCTTCTGTCTTATTTTTTTCGCTACGCTAAAGCCATCTTTTAAAGGCATATTCACATCAAGCAAACAAATATCAGGCATCTTCTTTTGAAACTGTTCCCAGGCCGTTTCGCCATTGCTGCAATTGATAACGTCGTATCCTGCCAACTCTAAATTATCTTTTATAATAAAACCCAGTTGCAGATCATCTTCCGCTATAAGTACTTTTATTTTTTTGTCCATACTTACACATTATAAACAGGAAGTTTTACAATAAAATTACTGCCTTCACCCGGAACACTATCAACATCAATTTTCCCGTGATGCGCTTCTACTATTCGCTTTACAAATGACAGTCCCAAACCAAAACCCCGTACTGTTGACTGATCTCCTTCTGTTATACGGTAAAACTTTTTAAAAATTCTTCGTAAATGTTTTGATTCAATTCCGCTGCCGTTATCCTTCACACATAAAACAATACTTCCGTTCTCATTATAAGTCCGAATAAAAATATAAGGTTGGTGCGAATATTTCAAAGCATTATCCAATAGGTTTATCACAACGATCAACAGGTAACCAGGATCTGATAAAACAGTATCATTTGCAGCCTTAAGATCATATCTTATAAAAGCTTTTTTTTCATCGATCAAAGGCTGAAGATTATTAATGGCATCGGATATTATTTCATGTAAACGCAATTCTCTACTCTTCAAATGCAAGTGATTAGATTCAGCATGTGTATAACGCAGCAAACTTTCTATATT
>JAEZRL010000084.1 GCA_023440945.1 Bacteroidota bacterium | reverse complement strand
AATGAAGGGCATCCATAATTTTCAGCTCCCTGGTTTGGCGTATCATCTACAAAATCGGTTCCATCACATGCCCCGTTATCATCTCCCCAAATATGAAATAAATTAAGCCAGTGTCCTATTTCATGTGTAGCAGTGCGGCCTTTATTAAAAGGGGGAATAACAGCGCCTTTGGTACCAAAAGCAGAGAATAAAATAACCACACCGTCGGTATTAGCATTCCCACCCGGAAATTGTCCGTAACCCAGCAAACCATTTCCAAGATTACATACCCAAATATTCAAGTATTTATCAGCAGGCCACGCATCATCTCCACCTTTTGAAGTAAATTTCACATCATCATTATCTGAAAAAACATCTACTGTTGTTTTTCTTCTCACCACACCTGAGGTTGGATTGCCGTAGGGATCTGTCTGAGCCAGACAAAATTTTATTTTGCAATTGGTAACATCATCGGTGAAAACAGCAGGAACCAAAGAGGCGTCTTCATTCTTCAATTGAAAATCCTGGTTCAAAACATCTATTTGACTTTTTGCCTGTCCATAGCTGATGTTTTGTATTGATAGTTTATGCACTATATGTATAACAACAGGAATGGTATAAACAACAGAACCTCTTTCCGTTAAAGCAATGGACCGGCTTCCGCCATTTTGTATGAACTTCCGGGTGAAAGTTTGCAGTTCACTCTGGCTCTCTGCAAATAAAGGATCAGATTTTAACTGCTGTACATAATTTTTGTAGCTCGCACACTTTCTTTTTTGTGCAATGGCATTCAAGGATATTAGAAGGGTAGCTAATAACACTACACTCATCAAACTTCTCATAACACGTAATTAGACAATGAAAATAATAATAGTTTCTATTTAAACCGTATGATTATGAACAATTTATACAAAACTTAATAGCAGCCATATAAAGGCTTGAATAACAATTAAAAGTTTAATAAGTAAAAGCACTTTCTATTTAAGCGGCTTATATTTTGTTATTTAATAAATTCATCTTTATCCATAGACATCTTTTGGATTAATAATTATGCCTGAACAAAAATTAAAATTTCGTTGGCTTAGAAGAATATTGCGTATAATAGCCGGCTGTATTCTTTTCTTTATTATCGCTTGTTTTGTATTTGATCATTTTGTCCAATTCAGAATGAGTGATGATGACCTGCTTTCCTTTTTAAACAACAATCATGCAAAAGGTGAGATAAGATATTACGAATCGCATGGAAGAAAGATCAGGTACCTTTCTGTTGGTGATAATAGTTTACCTGCTTTATTTTTTATTCATGGTTCACCAAGTTCATTAAGTATATATAAAGATTATTATAAAGACCCGCTTTTTTTGAAGACATTTAAAATGTATGCTGTTGATCGACCGGGTTATGGTAATTCGGGCTTTGGTGATCCTGAACCTTCTATTCGAAAACAAGTAGAGATGATCGCTCCCATTCTCGACAGCCTCAATAAAATAACCCATCCGCTTATTATAGTTGCAGGTTCTTACGGCACTTCTGTTGCCTGTCGCCTGGTAATGGATCATCCTGATCTTGCTGATGGTCTTGTTTTGGTTGCGCCATCGTTAGCGCCGGGAGAAGAAAAAGTGTTTTGGTTTACAGATGCAGTTGAAAATCCGCTTATCAATTGGTTTATTCCAAGAATGTTCCAATCAGCAAATACGGAAAAAATTCATCACAAAGAAGAGCTTACAAAAATGTTTCCGTTGTGGCCCAAAATTCATATTCCGGTGATGTATATGCAAGGCGCAAATGATAAGTTGGTTTATACAAGCAATGCAACTTTCGCCAAACAGCATTTAACAAATGTTCCTTATCTCGATATTCATTTCTTTGAAAACAAACCCCATTTTATTCCCTTCTCAGAAAGACCTTTTATCCGTCAAAAAATTTTACAAATGTTACAGATTACCCGTAAAAAAAGTAGTTAACACATTGCCCACACTTTTCTTAAACATCCTACACACCAATGCAGACTTTATTATCTTGCAACCATGCAACAATATCATCAATTATTACAGCATATATTAGATAATGGCGTTACCAAAACAGATCGCACAGGCACCGGAACTATCAGTTGTTTTGGTTACCAGATGCGTTTCAATTTACAGGATGGTTTTCCTTTAGTAACAACAAAAAAGCTGCATTTAAAAAGTATCGTTTATGAACTGCTTTGGTTTTTAAAAGGAGAAACGAACATCAAATATCTAACAGATCAGGGTGTTTCTATCTGGAATGAATGGGCGGATGAAAATGGAGAGTTAGGTCCGGTTTATGGCAAGCAATGGCGAAGCTGGCAGGGAGCAAATGGTGAAACGTTTGACCAGATAAGTGAAGCGATCCATCAGCTTAAAACAAATCCTGACAGCAGAAGAATTATTGTAAGTGCCTGGAACGTAGCTGATCTCCCTAAAATGGCATTGATGCCTTGCCATGCTTTATTCCAGTTTTATACAATGCCGCCACAACAGGAAGGAGGGAAAAGAAAACTTTCCTGTTTGTTGTATCAACGCAGCGCAGACGCATTTTTAGGCGTTCCTTTCAACATTGCATCTTATGCTTTGTTAACAATGATGATCGCACAGGTTTGCGATATGGAAGCCGGAGAATTTATTCATGCATTTGGAGATGTACATTTATACAGCAATCATATTGAACAGGCAAAACTGCAGTTAACACGCGAACCTTATCCATTGCCTGTATTGAAAATAAATACTTCGGTAAAAAATATTTTTGATTTTAAGTTTGAAGATTTTTCGCTTGAAAATTATCAGCATCATCCGCATATTAAAGCTCCGGTTGCTGTATAATATTTTAACATGAATAAGAATATTGTTAATGCGTTTATTCATTATAAAAATACTCCCTTCCAGGGGATGAGATGCTTATGATTTTATCTTTTGTAGTTGCAGCTTCTGAAAACTATGCCATTGGTAAACACAATCAATTACTCTGGCATTTGCCAAATGATATGAAGTTCTTTAAAAATGTTACCTGGGCAATGCCGGTTTTAATGGGCAGAAAAACATTTGAAGCACTACAATCAAAACCATTAAACGGAAGGGTAAATATTGTTCTTACACGTAACGAGCATTTTAAAGCAGAAGGTGTTGCGGTTGTTAATAAATTCAGGGATGCCGTTTTTTTTACAGAGCAAAATGACTATAAAGAATTAATGATAATTGGCGGTGGAGAAATTTATAAAGAACTGATGCCGAAGGCTGATAAAATTTATCTCACACGTGTTCATGCAACTTTTGAAGATGCAGACGCTTTCTTTCCTGAGATAGATGAAAAGAAATGGAAGCTTGTTTCTAACAGCGATCATTATAAAGATGAAAAGCATGCCTACGATTACAGCTTTCAGGTTTGGGAACGAAAATGATAACTTTCAGTTGGGTTCAAACTCTTCACAAATTTCTATTTTCTCCATTTAGCCAGTAACATTGCAGCATGTATTCAAAATTTCAACTGGCTAAAAAATTCCTGCAGTATTATTTTACTTCTTCCAATGGTAAAGGTCACGGTGTTCATTCTCCCTTTGTTTATGATTTTATTATTCATGTTTTAAATGATAAAAAAAATCATCCCGCTTATGATGCAATAGAAGCAACGCGTAATAAATTAAAACAGGATGAAGCGATATTAACGATTGAAGATTTTGGCGCAGGATCAAGAGTGGATTCACATAAAAAAAGGAAAGTCTCTTCTATTGCAAAAACCGCACTCAAACCAAACAAATTTGGGCAGTTATTGTATCGAATAGTAAAATATTATCAGCCCAAAAACATATTGGAATTAGGAACTTCGCTTGGAATAACCACTTCTTATCTTGCTTCTGCAAAAGAAGATGCAAGGGTTATAACAATGGAAGGCGCAGCAGAAGTTGCGGCCGTTGCAAAGAAAAATTTCGAATCGCTTGGATTGAAAAATGTTCATCTTGTCCTTGGAAATTTCGATGATACACTTGGTGCAACAATCAATCAATTACCATCGATTGATCTTGTATTTATTGATGGCAATCACCGCAAAGAACCAACGCTGCAATACTTTGAACAATTGCTAAACCACATCAATGATAATTCCATTTTAATTTTTGATGATATTCACTGGAGCAAGGAAATGGAAGCTGCATGGGACGCGATAAAAGAGAACTCAACTGTTACTTTAACGATTGATCTTTTTTTTATCGGTCTTGTTTTTTTTAGAAAAGAGAATAAGGTTAAACAGGATTTTTTTGTATGGTTTTGATTGGTTATTTGTGTTTCACAAAAGTACCGAACGTTGAAGAGTGCGACGCAACGAAAGCTCAATAGTACTACTACAGCTTAGTTCATAAAACCTCTTCTTCTACTTTTTCAGGCAAAATATTTCGATAGGAAACCTGGATATAACTAATCAATTTTTCTTCGAGCAAATCAGCAAATGTTTCAAAATAAAGTATTACATCTTCACGAACATTCCGCTTTAACCAACGAAAACCGCCGGGCATATTTTCAAGCACCTGCCTGTCGTCGAGATACTCTAAATGGTGAATATCGGTTGGTGTTAATCCAATGGCTTGCAACTTCGACAACAACAGATCAACCGGTGCATTTGTTACGCTGCAATATTCCTGTGCGAGTTCTGTCCACTCACCAAAACCCGTATGTGCATATTGCAAAAGTTCTTCCTTGGTTAAGTAGGTAACCACCTGTAAAAGATTGCCGCAATTACAGCAGCCATGATTTCCCCAGGCATAATCTGCGCCTTCACGTAAACGTTTGGCTGTTTTTCGCAAAGCATCAATTAATTCTATCGTTGGTGTTGCCATAACAAAATGGTTATAACTTCGAAGTTAGAACGAATAATTCTTACTGAATGACAAGGAATATAATGTGTTGACTCATAATCTGTAGCCAATCCATGCTGCTAATCTTGTATCAAGAAAATTGCCAGAAGGATAATTTTCGGGGAACACCTCTTTCATATAAAAATATCTTCCATAACCAAGCTGGAAATTGAAATCAAAGTTGAGCTTTTTCCAGGCATATAATTCAAATCCTATAGTACCACCGGTTGAAAAGCCATTGCCTGTGAAATACCTGTTTTTGCCCATTGTAAAAGGAATAGTGCCATCGAAATAAACTTCTGTACGCTCAACTTTTTTATCGATGTACTTCAGGTAAACACCATAATAAAACTCATAAATATGCTTTCTCAACTCAAGGGTTGAAGTTCGATATTTCATAAGTCCGCCAACATCACCAAAATCAATTTTGCCCGAATCGTAAGAATACATCAAGCTTTTATCATTAAGCGGTAATTCTATGGCTGCAGAAGGACCTTGTGCAACAAGATTTAAAAGATTTGTTTTGATAGAAGGCTTTTTTTGTGCAAACAAATTAAGTTGAAGAATAAGCAGCAGAAGTAGGAGGATAAATTTCTTCATTCTCAGAAGTTGAAAATATAATAATACAAAAATTATCAGAGAGAATGAAAAAATTTCAATCTGACCCTTACACCTCAAGGAGTGTTTTTACAGGATCTTTTCCAAACAATAACAACTCAGGATTTTCCAGTAACTCTTTAACTCTTACAAGAAAACTTACGCTTTCTCTTCCGTCAATAATGCGGTGGTCGTAACTTACTGCTAAATACATCATTGGTTTTATTACCACCTGTCCGTTAATTGCCACTGGTCTTTCCTGTATTTTATGCATGCCGAGTATGGCACTTTGTGGTAAATTGATAATAGGTGTACTCATCAAACTTCCAAAAACACCACCATTTGTTATAGTGAAAGTACCGCCTGTTAATTCTTCCATCGAAAGTTTGTTATCCCTTGCTTTGCCTGCCAGTTCGATAACCTTCTTTTCAATTTCAGCCATACTTAAACTTTCTACATTGCGTATCACCGGAACCGTTAAACCGCGTGGAGTACTAACGGCAATGCTTATATCAGCATAATCGTGATATACTAAAGTATCGCCATCAATATAAGCATTAACAGCAGGCCATTCACTTAAAGCAATAGCGCATGCTTTAGCGAAGAAGCTCATGAAGCCAAGGTTTACGCCATGCGTTTTATTGAAGGTCTCTTTGTATTGTTTGCGAATATCCATAATGCGCGTCATGTCCACTTCGTTGAAAGTGGTTAGCATCGCGGTTGTATTTTTTGATTCAACCAAACGGCGACTGATCGTTTTACGCAGGTTGCTCATCTTTTCCCGGCGTTGGTTGCGGCTGAATAACTCCTGTCCTTCGAAAGATTTTTTGCCCGGATGTTCCAAAGCCTGCAATACATCATTTTTCATGATCTTACCACTAAAACCGGAAGGCGTTATATTTTTTACATCCACTTTTTTATCAGCAATAATGGCAGCAGCAACCGGTGTTGCTTTTACATCATTTGAAACAGAAGTAACAGGTGCTTCAGAAGAAGTGGGCTGTGTTTTTTCAGGCTGAGCTATTTCTTTTTCTTGTGGTTGCGGAGCTTGTTGTGGAGCAACAGCAACGTTTGTATTAATGATAGCAACAATATCACCGATCTTTAAAACATCGCCTTCTTTCACTTCTCGTTTTAACTGGCCTTGTTCTTCCGCGTTCAATTCGAAAGTTGCTTTTTCGCTTTCCAGTTCGGCGATAACTTCATCGCGATTTACAAGATCGCCGTCATTTTTTAACCATTTTAATAACGTTACTTCACTGATTGATTCACCAACGGACGGAACTCTTAATTCTATATCGCCTTTACCCGCAACAACTGGTTGTGGAATTTCCTGTTGCTTCTGCTGTGCTTCAGATTGAGATGGAGCGGTTGTTTGTGCAGGTGCGGCAGCTGGTTCGGGTTGTGGTTGCGCTGCACCCTGTTTTGCTGTTTCATCGATAGTTGCAAGCACTGCGCCGATGGAAAGTGTATCACCTTCTTTTGCCACTGTTTTAAGAACGCCGCTTTGTTCAGCATTTACTTCAAAAGTTGCTTTTTCGCTTTCCAGTTCAGCAATAACTTCATCGCGATTTACAAAATCCCCGTCTTTTTTAACCCATTTCAATAAGGTTACCTCGCTAATAGATTCTCCAACCGATGGTACTTTTATTTCAATCATTTGAATTTCTTTTCTTGTACGAAGTAAATTATTTTTTATTCATCAAAATTTAAATATATCAACTACTTCAGTCTTTTTTTATTATTCAAGCTAAAGTTTTTCATAGCATCGTCCCTTGTGTCAATCACTTGTACTGTATCTCTTTACGAAACAATATTTAAATGCTGAAAGCAATATCAATTATCTCATTCTGTTCCTGTGAATGTACTTTCGCATAACCGGAGGCAGTTGCAGCACTTGCATTGCGACTTATAACACCGTAATTTATTTCTTTCAAATTCATTTGCAAAAATGATGCAGCCCCCATATTCAAAGGCTCTTCCTGCACCCAGAACCAAACTGCTTTATTGTATTTTTTATACAATTCCTCCAATTGCTTTAAAGGCAAAGGATATAACTGTTCTAAACGAATAATGGCAATATCCTTCCTGTTTTCTTTCTGCTGTTTTTCTGCTAATTCAAAATATAATTTGCCTGAACAGAATAAAACTTTTTTCACATCAGCAGCATTATTAATGTACGGATCATCAATCACTTCTTTAAATCCACCAGAAGTGAATTCATTGATATGACTATATGTTCCATGGTAACGCAGATAAGCTTTTGGTGAAAAATTTATCAATGGTTTTCGGAAAGGCCATGCAATCTGTCTTCTTAAACCGTGAAAGAAGTTTGCAGCGGTTGTAATATTTGTAACCACAATATTCAGTTCAGAACACATTTGTAAAAAACGTTCCATTCTCCCACTGCTGTGTTCGGGCCCCTGGCCTTCATAACCATGAGGCAATAACATAACCAATCCATTCATCCGTTGCCATTTTTGTTCTCCGGCAGTTATAAACTGGTCTGTCATAGTTTGGCCCCCGTTTGCAAAATCTCCAAACTGGGCTTCCCATAAAACAAGTGCGTTCGGATTGGCAAGTGCATAACCATACTCAAAACCTAACACTGCATATTCGCTCAACAGCGAATTATATATGCGGAATTTTTGCTGATCTTTTTTAAAGTGATCAAGACGATTGTATTCCTGTGC
>JAEZRL010000059.1 GCA_023440945.1 Bacteroidota bacterium | reverse complement strand
ATGCCATTCTTCACCATAATAATGCATCAAAACTTTTCTTCGGCAAACAGATGTTTCAGCAAAAGCTAGCGTTTCATTAATTAATTGCGCACCAACTTCTCTTTCGCTTAATGGTTTATCACGCATTAAATGTTCAAGCTTGGCAACATCTTTATGTGAGTAGTATAAAAGGCATTTCCCTTCCAAACCATCACGTCCTGCACGGCCTGTTTCCTGGTAATAATTTTCAATAGATTTTGGTATATTGAAGTGAATAACAAACCTGATATCAGGTTTATCAATGCCCATTCCAAATGCAATGGTCGCAACAATAACTTGCACATCTTCATTCAAAAACTGGTCTTGTCTTTCAGCTCTTAATTTTGAATCAAGACCGGCATGATAAGCTAGAGCTTTAATGTTGTTGGCAACCAAAAGTTCTGCAAGTTCTTCTGATGTTTTGCGATTAAGCGTATAAATGATACCGCTTATTCCTTTGTTTTGAGAGATGAAACGAACAATGCTTTTTACCGTTTGCTCTTTCTTCACTTTCGGCACAATCTCATAATAAAGATTGCTCCGGTTGAAGGATGAAATAAAAATATTTGGATCACGTAATCCAAGATTTTTTAAAATATCGCTTTGAACTTTTGGCGTTGCTGTTGCGGTTAAAGCGATAACAGGAATATCAGGATTGATGATATCCATCATTTCACGTAATCTTCTGTACTCAGGACGAAAATCGTGTCCCCATTCAGAGATACAGTGCGCTTCATCAACAGCAAAAAAAGAAATATTCAAATCTCCGAAAAAATCAAGGTTTTCCTGTTTCGTCAGTGTTTCCGGCGCAACGTATAAAAGCTTTGTTTTACCGGTTAACAGATCGTCTTTTACTTCTTTTATTTGTCCTTTATTCAGGGATGAATTAAGAAAATGTGCAACATTATCTTTTTCGCTGTAACTTCTTACAAGATCAACCTGGTTTTTCATTAAAGCGATAAGCGGACTAACTACGATGGCACAACCATCAAGCATAAGTGCCGGTAATTGATAACAAAGACTTTTACCACCACCCGTTGGCATAATAACAAACGTATCATTACCACTTAAAAGGCTGTTGATAGCTTCTTCCTGCCTGCCTTTAAATTGCTCAAAACCGAAATGTGTTTGAAGATGTGAATGAATATCGTAAGAAGAACCGTTTACCGGTTTTGTGATCGTTGTTGTATTTCTTCTGCTAACTTTTTTTCCGTTAGTAACGATTGCTTTTGAAGACCTTGCAGGTTTTGCGGCCACAGGGGTTTTTCGTGAACTTGTTGACATGATTTGTAATTGTTTCCTTTCCTCTTTTCTAACATCAAAATTGATAGTAAAATACTGGTTATTATTGGATTATTATATTAAAATAATGATCAGAAAACTAACAGTATTTAGTTTTGGCTTCTTACAGCCACGCTTTTTAAGGGCTACGAAATTAATAAACGAAAAGGGTATTACACAGTACTTAGTTTGTTAAAGTTTAACTTTGCCGCCCATGAGTTCAGACATTAAAAACAGGGCCATAGAGACCATTCGCCTCGAAGCAGAATCTGTATCGGCATTAATAAATTATATTAATGATTCGTTTGAAGAAGCTGTAAAACTGCTTTATTCTGCGAATGGAAGAGTAGTGGTTACGGGTATTGGAAAAAGTGCGATTGTAGGGCAAAAGATCGTTGCTACATTTAATTCAACCGGAACACCTGCTTTGTTCATGCATGCAGCCGACGCCATTCATGGTGATCTTGGAATGATACAAAAAGAAGATATTGTTATAATCATCAGCAAAAGCGGCGATAGTCCCGAAATAAAAGTACTTACTCCTCTAATAAAAAACTTTGGCAACAAGATAATTGCCATTGTGGGCAATATGCAATCTTATTTGTCGCAACATGCAAACATTGTCATAAACTGCACTGTAAGTAAAGAAGCATGCAGCAATAATCTTGCGCCTACAAGCAGTACAACTGCACAAATGGTGATCGGCGATGCCCTTGCGGTGTGTTTAATGCAATTGCATGGTTTTACCGGAAGAGATTTTGCGAAATATCATCCCGGCGGAAATCTAGGTAAACGCTTATATCTTAAAGTGGATGATTTGTATAAACAAAACAGTAAACCAAAAGTTTCTCCCGGTGATGCAATGAAAGAAGTAATTATAGAGATATCACAAAGCAGGTTAGGCGTTACCGCAGTTTTGGATGAACAAAATAAAGTAAAAGGCATTATCACGGATGGTGATGTGCGCAGAATGCTGGAAAAAACCGACAATATAAGTGGAATAAAAGCAGAAGATATTCTAACATTGCATCCAAAAACGATACACCCGGAGGTGTTAGCTATCGAAGCGCTTGAAGTTTTAAAGCAAAACGATATAAGTGTGTTGATAGTTACAGATAAAGATAAAACTTATCTCGGTGTATTGCACTTACATGATCTTATTAAGGAAGGCATCATATAAAAGAATAAAAGAAGATAATAAAGTATGAATCAGCATCATTACGTGGCTATTATGGCCGGAGGAATAGGAAGCCGTTTCTGGCCTAAAAGCCGTTCTTCTTACCCTAAGCAATTCATTGATATTTTAAGCACAGGCAAAACCCTTATCCAAAGTACCTTTGAAAGGTTTGCACAGTTCATCCCCAAAGAAAATATTTTCGTTGTTACTTTCAACGAATATGAATCAATCGTAAAAGAGCAACTGCCGGAATTACCGGAAGAAAATATTGTTTCTGAACCAAGCCGCAAAAATACAGCACCTTGCGTTGCTTACATCTCTTTCAAATTAATGCAAAAAGATCCAGATGCTACTTTAATTATTGCACCAAGCGATCATCTTGTTTTAAATACAGAAGAATTTCAAAAAGTTTCTCTTGCTGCTTTGGATTTTGCCGAAAACCATAATGCACTCGTTACACTAGGCATCAAACCCACTTATCCAAATACAGGTTATGGTTATATTCAGCATGAATTAACCTCTGCTGCAGACGATGTTTATAAAGTAAAAACTTTTACCGAAAAACCCGATATTGATCTTGCAAGAACATTTTTCGCCAGCGGCGACTTTTTATGGAATGCAGGTATTTTTATATGGACGGTGAAAGATGTTTTGCATGCCTTTGAACAATATCAACCGGAAATGTTTGAAGTTTTTTCAGTGGAGAAAAATAATTTCAACTCCAAAAATGAAGCAGAAGCTATCGACCGCATTTATCCTTTGTGCACCAACATTTCCATTGATTATGCGATAATGGAAAAGGCAAACAATGTATATGTTATTCCCTCTTCGTTTGGTTGGAGCGATCTTGGCACCTGGAACAGCGCTTACGACAATCTTGAAAAAGATTACCTCGGCAATGCAGTTTCTGCCAACAATGTTATCGTAATTGATGCGGTAAAATGCATGGTGTCTGCACCGGAAGATAAACTTCTTGTGCTGCAGGGTTTGAACGATTTTATTGTAGTGGATACCAGGGATGTTTTACTAATTTGTCAAAAAGAAAAAGAGCAGGAGATAAAAGAGTATGTTGCCGAAGTAAAGCGAAACAAAGGCGAAAAGTTTTTATAGCTTTATTTTGTACTTAGCTGCGATACTGCTATTGAACTTTTGTTGTGTCACTCACTTGTACTGCAAATCTTTACGCAACAATTTTTAATTCGTTGGTTAAAGAAGTTTTTGATGTAGCCGACTCTTTTATAGAAATTTTTTGAGAACTTTTTTGAAAAAGCTTTGTGTTCTTATAGAACAACAAAGCTTAAAAAATATCGTAAAGACTACAAAGGCTTGAAAGCTGTAAAAATAGCTGACCTTTTCTTAATTATCGTTTCTTAACAAAGCATTGTTCTTAATTATTAAAAACAATCGTTGAATATTCCTATCTTTGCGCCGTCAAAATGAGTTTACAGTCTTTAGTAATTGAACGATCTTTATCTGCTACGCACAAACTGCTAATAGTTAGTCTTTCTTTACACCTGTTTTTTCTCAATATTTTTTTATTTAAATTATTTTATCAGTAATGAACATTTATGTTTCAAACTTAAGCTTCAATGTAGAAGATGATGACTTAAGAGGTTTTTTTGAAGAGTACGGTGAGATCACTTCCGCTAAAGTGATCATGGATAAATTCACACAACGCAGCCGTGGTTTCGGTTTTGTGGAGATGCCTGATGAAGCTGCTGCACAAAAAGCTATCAGTGAATTAGACGGTGCAACTGTTGAAGGCAGAACTATCCGCGTTAATGTTGCTAAACCAAGAGAAGAAAAGAGCAGAAACAATAACCGCTCTTACAGCAATAGCAACAGGTGGTAATTTTCACTCTAAAAAAATTGAAAAAGAGAGCCGGTGGTTCTCTTTTTTTATTCTATCAAAAGGACAGGAATGATTTTTATTTTCCACCAAACATGCCACCCAATTTTCCGGCAGCACCTGATATCATATCCTGTACATTTTTCCCGCTGGCAGCCGCATCAATTTGTTGATGGAGTGACTCCGGCAATTTACTTTTGATAAAATTCAAAACATATTGAACAGCTTCCTGTGCCTTATCTTCAGGTAAGTTGAGTTTTTGCTTTAATGTTTCAATTAATTCCTGCATAGCGTTTTCATTTTAAATTAGAAATTTATATTTTTTTTACCCTCAATGGTCCTGTGTAAGAACAAAATTTACACAGACTGACAACAGAGAATCAAAGAGAAAATGTAGTGAAATAAATTTACTTCTTAGAATGTAATCCTATCATATTTCCTTCTGTATCTTCTATCAATGCTATAAAACCAAATTCACCTATATCCTGTTTTGAGCGGATAATTTTTCCTCCCGCTGCTTCCACACGGCCTAGCTCTTCATTAATTTCTTCTGTATTGAAGTACACCAACGTGCCTCCTGAGCCGGGTTGCGCAACATCCATTTTAACCAATGCTCCACTCGCACCATTACTCTTTTCATCCATTGGAAAAAAGGCGTATTTCATTTCCGGATGCCTTTCATTATCCATTCGCATCTCGGTCAATTCACATTTAAATACTTCTGTGTAAAATTTCTTTGCCCTGTTAAAGTCTGAAGTATAAATTTCAAACCAGTTAACTGCATTTTTCATTTTAAAGGATTTTTTGTTGCTTTAAAGGTAGGCTGTTCTTTTACTCCTGTTGAAATGGTTTTTTATAAAATGCCCGGCTGCTAAGTTCCGGGCATCTTATTTTAGTCATGTCCTTCAAGCTTTACAAGTTTGTTATACAAACCAAGAATTAAAAGTGAAGGAGCCCATTGCCCTACAAATTGACTTTGCTCTTTCTTACCTAAAATCTGCAGTGTAAGGGAAGCAGCCATTGCACCTAAGGCTGTCCATAAAAAAAGATCTGATGGCAGCTTTGCCGTTTGTTCTTCAATCGCTGAAGCAACCGGACCTTCCTTGTGTTCCGGATTAAAATTGGTACTCATAAAGCCTCCTTATTTTATATTTTGATGAATGAGAATAAAAAGTTTCAATTTTCCTGCCAAGGTGTAATATTTAAAAACAGAAAAATATTTCTTCCATTCGCTGCATGAAATCAATATTTCGAGTAATTATTATCTCTGCAAGAGAAAGTTTTTGCTCACCTTAATCAAAAAGAAGCAGCATAAATTTTATTGCACTTGGCAAGGGCTGTTGAAATCTTCATAAAAATCCAAAGAAAAGCTACTGATTCTGTTTAATAATAAAGGAGCGTATTATGTAGTTTTACAAATCAATATGTCAAATCCCAATCTAAATAATATCAAAACGAATCTCTCGCCAGTTGAAAAGGAATTTGAGAATACGATTCGTCCGAAAGAGATCGTTGAATTTGTAGGCCAGGCAACGCTGATAGAAAACCTTGTCATTTTTATAAAGGCCGCAAAGATGCGTGGGGATGCATTGGATCATATTTTATTTCATGGTCCTCCAGGACTTGGCAAAACAACTTTAAGTCGCATTGTTGCAAATGAACTCGGTGTTAACATAAAAGAAACTTCCGGGCCTGTTATTGAAAAGCCGGGTGATCTTGCCGGCCTGCTCACTAATCTTGAACCTAATGATGTTTTGTTTATTGATGAAATACATCGCTTAAGCACAGTAGTAGAGGAATACTTATATGCGGCAATGGAAGATTTCAGGATTGATATTATGATTGACAGCGGACCTAATGCAAGAAGTATTCAACTAAATCTTAATCCTTTTACATTGATCGGTGCAACAACAAGAAGCGGCTTATTAACCGCACCGTTGTTATCACGTTTTGGAATTAAATCAAGATTAGAATATTACAATGCACAAACATTAAAAAAGATTATTGAAAGAAGCGCTTCTATTTTAAATGTCCCTGTTACGGAAGATGCTGCTTTTGAAATTGCAAGAAGAAGTCGCGGCACACCACGTATTGCAAATAGTTTGTTGAGAAGAGTTAGAGATTTTGCCCAGGTTTTAAATGATGGTCAAATTGATATTGGCATCACGCAACATGCTTTAAAAGCATTGAATGTAGATGAACATGGACTGGATGAAATGGATAACCGAATTTTATCTACCATCATTGAAAAATTTAAAGGTGGTCCTGTTGGAATTACAACCATTGCAACTGCAGTAGGTGAAGAACCGGGAACGCTTGAAGAAGTATATGAACCTTTTTTGATTCAGGAAGGTTTTATACAACGCACTCCAAGAGGAAGAGAAGTTACTTATAAAGCTTATGAACACTTAGGAAAATCTAAACCTCGAGATGATGGACAAGCATCATTGTTTATCTGAATGATTAACCGTAAAACGTCAGATGTCAAACGTGAAAATTCGTCTCTCATTTTACATCTCACGAAAACTTGCGGGAGTATCTATTTGATTTAATAGTAGCCCAATTAAAAAGCTTCGATGTATGATAATGCATTTTCTTTCTTATCCATTTTCTTATAATGAAAAAGGCAATCACTGCTGTTATCCACCCGAATAGCACACCTCCAGCTAATCCATAAATAAAAACATGGCTAAAGGATAAACCAAGATCACCTATAATATTAATTAATGCCAGGAGAATAATACCTGCGGATGCGCCTAAGATTCCTGTTAGCATCAATACAAAATTTTTAATAAGTCTCATTTCAGATTTTATTATTTATCGTCAAATTAAATACCATTGCTATAAAACGAAAAAGCCCATGTTATATTGACATGAGCTTTTGTTATTTTTATAAAAAATCCTAATTATGGCGCAACCAACCTGAAACCGTTGCCATGAATGTTTACAATTTCAATATTGCTGTCGTCCTTTAGATATTTACGAAGCTTAGCAATATAAACATCCATACTGCGGCCGTTAAAATAAGTATCGCTACCCCATATTTTCTTCAAAGCACGTTCACGGGGCAGAAGATCATTCTTGTGTTCAGCCAGCATTTTCAGCAACTCATTTTCTTTTGGCGATAAAGTTTGTGTTGTACCGTTATGACTTAACTGGCGAAG
>JAEZRL010000008.1 GCA_023440945.1 Bacteroidota bacterium | reverse complement strand
GATCTGCTTGAAGCTATTATTCAAATGCCGAATAACTTGTTTTATAATACGGGCATTACCACTTATATCTGGTTATTATCAAACAACAAAGCAGCGCACCGAATCGGAAGAGTGCAATTGATTGATGCAAGTTTATTGTACCGCAAGCTACGCAAGAACCTTGGTAACAAGAACTGCGAATTTTCTCCCGAAGACATTTATGAGATCGTAAAAGTATATCGTGAAATGGAGGCAGTGGAGAAACGTATAAACGAGGTTTCAGGCGAAGATGAAGGCATTTCTTCTAAAATATTTCACAATAAAGATTTTGGTTATTACAAGGTAACCATTGAACGGCCTAAAAGACTGAAGGCACAGTTTACAGAAGAGCGCATTGCGCCGCTGCGTTTTGACAAATACCTGAAAGAGCCGATGGAATGGGCTTATGCAACATTTGGTGAAGATGTTTACACGAATCTTAATGCTCATGGGAAGGAAATGCTTGAATGGTGTGAAAAGAATGAACTGAATTTAAACAGCAAGCAAAGTAAAAGTGTAATCAATAAAGATGTTTGGCAGAAAGGCCTGAGCCTGTTGGAAACCGCAACGAAGCTGATGGAGGAAATTGGCAAGGATGAGTATGACGATTTTAATGTTTTTATCGCTAAAGTGGATAAGGCTTTAAAAACAATTGACACCAAACTTTCTGCTTCTGAAAAACAAGCCATATTAAATGCAGTAAGTTGGTACGATGCTTCTGCGGCAAAGGTGAAAAAAGGAACGGTAAAGCTCCAGGGCGAAAAATTAAGTGACTTGTTGGAACATTTGGGTTGCACCGAAGAAGCATTGCCCGATTATGGTTATTACTCAACGGGTAAGAAAGGCGAATACCTGCAATACGAAACGGAAAGTGAAGTGCGTGACTATGAGAACGTGCCTTTGAAAGAAAATATTCATGATTATTTTTTGACGGAAGTAAAACCGCATATACCCGAAGCATGGATAAACCTCGATGCAACAAAGATCGGTTACGAGATAAGCTTTAATAAATATTTCTACCGCCACAAGCCTTTGCGTGATATTGAAGTGGTAACGGAAGAAATATTGAAACTGGAAGAAGAAAGCGAAGGATTGATTCATGAAATTTTAAACTTAGTGTGATGCAAGAAGTGATGGAAAAGATAAGCATGGAAAGATATCCTGCATATAAAGATTCAGGGGTGGAATGGTTGGGAGAGATTCCTGAACATTGGGAGATATTAAGAGGTAAGTGGTTATTTGTGAAACAAGAACGTCCCGTTAGGAACACAGATGAAATTGTTACTTGTTTCAGAGATGGTCAGGTCACCTTACGAACAAACAGAAAAACAGAGGGATTCACAAATGCCTTGAAGGAACATGGGTATCAAGGAATCAGAAAAGATGATTTAGTTATTCATGCAATGGATGCATTTGCAGGGGCAATTGGAGTATCTGATTCAGACGGAAAAGCAACTCCGGTTTATTCAGCATGTACACCAAGAAAAGTCGGAAAGGTAAATCCTTATTATTATGCATATTTCCTCAGAGATTTAGCCTTAAGTGGTTTTATTCAATCTTTGGCGAAGGGTATAAGAGAAAGGTCTACAGATTTTAGATATAGTGATTTTGGTGACTTGTTGTTATCCGTCCCTCCCATCGAAGAACAAACTGCCATTGCCAATTTCCTTGACCGTAAAACAGCACAAATAGATAAAGCGATTGCACAAAAAGAAAAGCTGATTGAGCTTTTAAAAGAACGCAGGCAAATATTAATTCATAAAGCTGTTACCCATGGGCTTGATGAAAATGTAAGAATGAAAGATAGCGGGGTGGAATGGATTGGTGAGATACCGGAACATTGGAATAAATCTAGTTTACGATGGATTTCCAGAAGATATGCAGGAGGAACTCCAGACAAAGCAAATTTAAAATTCTGGGAAAATGGCACGATACCTTGGATAGCTTCAGGTGAAGTAAATCAAGAAAAGGTAAAAGTCCCTACCACTTACATCACTGAATCCGGATTTCTGAATTCTTCTGCTAGATGGATCCCAAAAGATTCATTAATAGTTGCATTAGCGGGTCAAGGAAAAACTAAAGGCATGGTTGCATATTTAGAAATTGATACTACTGGTAATCAGTCCCTAGCTGCAATCATACCCAATAAAGAAAAAATATCCTCCAATTATTTATTTTATTTTTTAAAAGCTGCTTACCATGAATTAAGGGGTGTTTCAGGGGAAGGTCAAAGAGATGGCCTGAATCTTCAGACTCTAGGGGATCTGATAGTTTGTCTACCTGAGGTGCATGAACAAAAAAACATTGTCCGCACAATTGAAAAGCTTGGTAATAAAATAGAAAGAGTTATTTCAATTAAAAATAAAGAAATAGTAAAACTCAAAGAATACAAAGCCACATTAATTAATGCTGCAGTAACGGGGAAAATAAAAGTATGTTGATAAATATAAACTATGATTGAACCAGGCTTACTAACTGCTATATTAAATGTTCCATCTGTAGAGGATGAGGAATCGAATCAGACCTTTATTCACGTTACAAGTTGTACGGTTGAAGATTTGTTCAATGCTTATCTAAAACCACTTCCGCGAACATCTATAAAAGGAAAGGTTTGCATACCCGAATACCAGCGTTCGTACGTTTGGAAAGAACGGCAGGTTAACAAACTGCTTAATGATTTGATTGAGCATGGAAAGAATCCAGATGACAAAAAGCCACTGTATTATTTAGGAAGCATTATTCTGCACCTCGATAGTGATCGGCTAAACATCATTGACGGGCAGCAACGACTAACGACAATGCTAATCCTCAATTCTTTTTTGCCTAATAAAATAGCATCCACCATAAAGTATCACTCACCTGAAACAATTGATAATATTAAGTTTGTTCATAGTTATTTAAAAGCGATTGCCGAAAGACAGATACCGGAGTTCCCAGATTTGAACTTCTCTGACTTTGAAGATTTTTCCAAGATTAACATTACACTCATCATTACCAAAAGCGAAGACCTTGCTTATACTTTTTTTGAAACGCAAAATACTGGTGGCGTCAGGCTTGGAGGAGCAGATATTGCCAAAGCACATCACTTAAGAGCAATAGATTGTAAGAAGACGATTGCGTTCCAGGCTCGCAGATGGGAAAGCAGAGCTACAGAAGAAGTAGAAAACTGTATAAAGAATCTAATTAAGATTCGCTACTGGAACTTTAGCCATTGGCAATATTTTCCTTTTTACCGGGATCAGCAGGGAATTAAAGAAACTATCATTGATGAATTTACAGAAAGAACAATTCATCAACCAGAAGATGTCTCTTTCTATTATGGAGCAGTAAAAAAACAAGGACATCATTCATTTCAAACAAATGAAAGCCCATACAGACATATTCGGCAGCCCCTGTATGATGGTAACAACTTTCTTGATTATATCAGCGAGTATGTGGAATTGCAGGAGATTTTATTTAAATCCGTATCGGATCATCGAATCCCCGACAGCTTCATGAGGCTAAGAGAGAAACTGCTTCATGGAAAAGATGGAACGGTGTTTCTTAAAGAATTATTCGAAATAATCCTTACAACTTATGTTAGCAGGTTTGGTTTTGAACGGTTGTTTGAAGTTTCATTATGGCTCTACCGTTATGTTTATTCATTGAGAGTTTCGATGATGAGAAATGTTAGGGAAGACACTATTTTTAAATTTGCCAAAGACAATGCCATTGTTGATAAGATACTTCAATCTTACACTATAAATGAAGTGCTTATTCAATTGAAAGGTCTTCGTTACTCCTTTAGCCCGGACAATATTGAAGATCATCAATCAAAGGGTAAACACGTTCAGTGCCTTAAACATTATTTCTTTGAGTACGGGCTCGATTCTTTTACCACAGCAAAAAAAATGTGTAACGAAGGGGTCTTTGATAAGGCTTTAATAAACAACATCAACACTCTTATAAAACAAATTAATGCCAATGGGTAATACGGCTATTCTCCGAACAGAGGTTGCCGATCTTTCAAAGCTTGAAGGATTAAAGTTTAGCATTCCATCCTACCAAAGACCCTATGTATGGACGCAAGTAGAAATAAGTAAGCTGTTAACCGATTTCTATAAGTCGTTTAAAAGCAATCCCAAACAATCGTACTTTGTAGGCACCATTCTTACAAAAAAGAAAGGAGATGATCTGGATTTGATTGACGGTCAACAGCGGTTTACAACGTTATGGATGATTGCTTATGTCTTTAAGAAAGTAGGTATTAAAAGTGATCTGTCTCTTTTTTTGGAAGATTCGAACAAGAACCTAAGATTGGGTTTCGAAATAAGAAAAGAAGTCGGACGTTATCTGGGGCAGTTGTTGGGCCATGACAATTTAGGTTTAGAGATTACTTCCTACGAAATTGAAAAGCTTCCGTATCTGAAGGATGTTGCAGAGGGATTAGCTACTATCGAAAACATTATTGAGCAATTTGACAAGAGCGATTTACCCGCATTCGGAAATTACATCTATCAAAAAATCCGTTTTGTAAAAAACGAGACACCAACTCATACAGACCTGAATAAATTGTTCTCGACAATTAACAGTTCCGGGGTTCAGTTGGAACAATCAGATATTGTCAAATCAAACCTGCTGAAAATTATTGGTGCCGACAAAGTAAAATACAGCAAAATTTGGGAAGCCTGTCAGAATATGAATAACTTCTTTGAGAGAAATGTGAGAGCTGTTTTCCCTGAATCAAATTGGACAGAGATTGATTTGTCAGAGTATGAAAAGTTTGACCCTGCTGTATTCAAATACAAAATCGATGTAAAATCAGAACCCCCAGGAAACCAGTTTTCAATTGATTCAATTCTAGACCATAATAAAACTCTATATAAGCCCAACGGAAGAGACAACGGAGATAAAGAAAGTGAAGAAGTTTATTGCAGGTCTGTTATTAGCTTCAGTCAGTTGCTGCTTCACACATACAGGCTACATTTATACAACGAGGGCTTGAATGATTTTGCCGGTACATTTCATGTAAACAGATTGATTGAAGTTTTTTGCGAAATGGAGAAAAGAAATGATGCTGAAGAAGTCAAACGTTTTTTCCGTTTACTGTGGGATGTGAGGTTTGTTTTTGACAAGTATGTAATCAAATGGATCTCGGACCTCGATCAAAAAACCGAACATCTCGAGTTGGTTAACATAAACAGGAATGCCGAAACCTATTATACAAGAACCAATTTTGAGCCCTCCGGTTCATTAATGCTTCAAAGCATTCTTTATTTTACAGGTGACTACTTACGCCAGTTTTGGTTGACACCTTTTTTGGGATTCTTACTCTATAAAAAAGAAGCTAACGCGAAGGCTAACGATGAAGAAATTTTAAAAGCACTTGAGCAAATTGATAATCAATTGTCCTGTTGCGAAACAATGACAGACAAAGATGCATCTTTCCAGCTACTCCGGAAAGACCTTGAATGTACATTTGATATCGCCGCATATCTTAACAAACCAAATGGAACAAGCTTTCACCATTATTGGTTTCAAAAGCTGGAATATGTGTTATGGAAGAACTGGAGTAATACCTCAGACCCAAAATTCAAAGCTTATCGTATAACTTCAAGAAATTCCATTGAGCATATTTATCCCCAACATCCTAAAATTTCACCTCCAATAGATAACGATATGCTCCACAGTTTTGGAAACCTTGTTTTACTCAATGTTTCTCAAAACTCAGAATACAGTAATAAGGAAGTAAACGTGAAACAAAAAGAGTTTGAAAACAAAACAGTTTATGATACACTTAAATCATATTTCATATTCAATAACGCATCTTGGAAAGAAGGTGTTATTGAAAATCATAAAGAAACTATGATTAAATATATTATTAATCATTATGAGCTTAATTAAAAAAGACAGGCTATGATTTCAACCCAAACTAACGAACAAGCCTTAGAAGCTTCCATTGAAAAAAAATTAACAGGAACCACGTTAGAAGAACTGAAAGCAGAAGGTCAATTAAATGCTTGGCATGAAAGAGAAGATTTGTATCGAGCAGCGAATGGATACTATATCGGTTTAACAAGTGATTTCAACCCAAAATATGCCATTGATGAATACCGCTTCTGGCATTTTCTTCAGGAAACGCAAAAAGAAGAATTAGCAAAACTGCAAAGGCAGTCAGATTGGAAGCTGAAGATATTGGAACGTCTTGACAGGATGATAAAGAAATATGGTGTGTTGCGTGTATTACGTAAAGGCCTGGAAGTGGATGATGCGCATTTTATTTTATTGTACCAGTTACCCATTGCATCAAGCGGCGAAACGGTAAGAAAGAATTTTGAGAGCAATGAATTCAGCGTAACAAGGCAGGTTAGGTATTCTTTGGAAAATAAAGGCGAGGAAATAGACATGGTGGTGTTTGTAAACGGGTTGCCTTTTGCCACAATGGAGCTAAAAAATCAATGGACGGGTCAGAATGCAAAAGTGCATGGCATCAACCAATATAAATTTAAAAGAGACAACACGCAACCGTTATTGCAATTTGGAAGATGTATTGTTCATTTTGCCGTAGATACCGATGAAGTATATATG
>JAEZRL010000465.1 GCA_023440945.1 Bacteroidota bacterium | reverse complement strand
ATTAACGCGGAAGTTTACAAAAGGATAATCTTTTATTTCAAGTTCATCAACAGGTGTTTGACTAATAACTTTCCGCATTTCTTCAACACGGTCTTCCATAACGTCACCTAACTCACCCTTTGCAATGGAACGAATTGTTTGTTCTATAAAAGGCAGATCGCTTTGAAAGGCGACATAAAACGGAATTTCATTCCAGATATACGGAAACTTTTTCCATGAATAATTATATACTTCATATTGCCATACCAGACTGTTGGGGAAACGAATCAAACGGCCACTGGGAAGATCATTGGTCATGTACGTTCCCGCAAACTCCCATAAAGTTGTATCGAAATAACTTATCTCTACAACATCACCTGTAAAACTTTGTACCTGTATTCTGTCTCCAACCTTGTAAGGCGCACGTATAACAATATAAAACCAGCCGATCAAAGAAGCGATAGGTGATTGTAAAGCAAAACCGAGAATAAGTGAAATTAATCCCAGCGATACTGCGGCAGCGTACCACTTTTGAATTAAGAAGGAGATAACGATAAGTGCCATTATCAGCAAGCTTACTAACCGCACAAGACGAACGATGTTATAACGAACTCCTTTTGCGCGTATCCTTCGCATGACAATACCTTCGACTATCTTGGCAATGATCAGTACAATAAAACAAAAGAATGCGGCAAGAGATAGTTTTAGAAAATTATCGCGGTAAACACCTAAAAGATCAAATGTTTTTAAACGAAATAAAAAATATGCAGTGATGCAGGCAAGTGCTAAAAAAATATAAGTGCTTATCCATACTTTGTGATGCGCCGGTTCTACTGTTTCCTTTACTTCATGTTCTTCTGCGGAATAATCTTTATGTGTTTTTATATCCATAGGTTACACCAAAAGCTTCTATAAATGTGCCGTTTTTGAAGAAAATAGCGGGTTTGAAAGTTGCTCTAATTCAATTATTTTAAGTAACAAGCTGCAGTCTTTCATCGCATCACCTGTTGTGTCACTCACTTGTACGTTCTGTTTTTATGGCAGCAAAAGATTATATAAGCAGTGATACATTGACTCAACAATTTCTTTCCATCATCCTTTTTTTATTTCTGCTTCTGCAACAACAGCCTGGTAAGGTTTAAGTGTTACTTCTCCCTTTTCATGATCAAGATTGTCGTAATTATTAATAAGAATATTTTCTTTCAATTCAATTCCCTTTGGAATTTTGAATAGTACTTCATCTTTTGAAAAATTCAATAACACGAGTAATTTATCATCATCCAAAACTCTTGTATACGCATAAATTTTTGTATGCTTTGGTGCAAGCAATTGATACCTGCCATAAGTTAACACCAGTTTTTCTTTTCTGAGTTTTGTCATTCTTCTAAAATAATGCAATACCGAGTTTGAATCTTTTTCCTGGGCTTCAACATTAATATACTTGTAGTTCGGATTTACTTTCAGCCAGGGTTTACCCATTGTAAAACCTGCATTCTCATTTGCATTCCATTGCATCGGTGTTCGGCTGTTATCTCTGCCCATTATTTTCTGTGCTTCAATAAACGCTTTTTCATCACCGCCTTTTGAGCGTAACACTTCAAAACGTGAACGTGTTTCTATATCGTTGTAATCTTCAATCTTATCAAACTTAATATTCGTCATGCCTATTTCATCGCCATTATAAATAAACGGTGTTGCCCGCATAGTTAATAAAAAAGTGAGTAGCATTTTTTCTGATACTTCTCTAAATTCATCTGAATCATCTCCCCAGCGGGTTACCATTCGCGGCTGATCATGACTTGTTAAATAAATGGTGCCCCAACCTTTTTGTTCAAATATCTCATCCCATTTGCTGTGCACTTTCTTAAAATCGGTAAGTTTATAACCTTTGGGATCAGGCATTTTCCATTGACCGGGCAACAAACCAACACCAACACCTTCAAAATGCGTAAGCATATCCAGCTCGTGGTTGTCTTCGTTCACAAAATCCAATGCACGATCAATTGTAACGCCAGCACCTTCCGCAATCGTAACAACATCATATTTACTTATCGCCTCACGGTTCATCTCCTTCAGGTACTCATGCAGCTTCGGTCCCTGCCCATAATAATTCGCCCATTCACCATATCTTTTGGTGATAACTTTTTGTGGAATGACAGGAAAATTTTGATCTTTTGAAATATAACCCATTGCATCCATTCTAAATCCATCTACCCCTTTTTCAAACCAAAACCGCATCATATTGTATATCTCTTGCCTTACTTTTGTATTGTCCCAATTAAGGTCCGGTTGCTTGATAGAAAAGATGTGATAATAATACGAATCAGTTTGTTCATCATACTTCCATGCTTCTCCTTTATTGTCAAAAAAACTTTCTCTGAAAGGTGGCTCACCTTTCTCTGCCGGCCACCATACATAATAATCGCGGTAAGGATTATCTCTTGATTTTTTTGCTTCGATAAACCACTCGTGTTCATCACTTGTATGGTTAACAACAAGATCGAGAATCAAACGAATTTTACGTTCGTGTAAGCCTTCCAGCAACTCATCAAAATCCTGCATCGTTCCGGCTTCTTTCATGATGTTCATGTAATGACTTATATCGTAGCCATTATCATCATTAGGAGAGGAGTAGATTGGTGTTAACCACACAATATCAATTCCCAAACTTTTTATATAATCGAGTTTGCTGATGATTCCTCTCAGATCACCAATACCATCTCCGTTGCTGTCTTTAAAACTTCTGGGATAAATCTGGTAAACGATCGCTTCTTTCCACCATTTGCGTTTAATATCCGTAGGTCTCATAAAAAATCTGATAAAGATTTGCAGTAAGAATCAGTAAGAATATTTTTTGTTTGATTTTACGTACACAGCAAGTGTTTTTGGAATGGAACGTCCATTTTCTTCAAATGTTTTTTGAAATATTGCAGGACTAACATTGTATTTTTTTGCCCAATAAGCAATCTCTTGTGACTGGTTGAAATTTACCTGTACATTTTCATTCACTCTTTGTTTGGTTTGTCTTATCATATTTGCGTAGTTTGGTAATGATGTGTCAAACCTCATGCCTGAAAATTTTTTGTATTTCGCTTTTGTACTACTATTAAACCTCGTTGCTCACACGATTCAGTGAATGTCGTTTATTCAACGTTTATCCTGGTTTCAACAATTTTTGTTTCGCCGTTAATCCTTTCTCAAATTAAAATTTCAAACACACGTTTCCGGTTTCTTTTTATTTTTTTAATTTTAAGCAGTGTCGCTCCCTTTTGAAAACACGGTCGTTTTCATCCCTCCCTTATTTTTTATTCAATAAAAAAATGTCCTATGCATTTTACTAAAGAACATTTGGTGAATAAACATTACAAGTGGGAAGCGGAAGCAGGCAATGAGTCGCCACCTGCATCTGAACGTCGTTTTTTTGATCGCACCAATGGCCACGAAATGCTGCACATGATCAATTCATTTGGCAGCTCTTTGGGTAAGCTTACGTTAAGAGATGGTCACAATCTTGAAGAATTAATTCACAAAGAATTACCTGAAGACATAAAAACTTCCGGAGCTGTTTTTAAATGGCTTAAAGCAATGTATCTATACCGGCAAAATGTTTTGTTTTAAATGCCTTTTTATATCTGCGAATAACTTGCAGGAACAAGAAATGTTGCGGTTATTTTAGAAATGATATTTTCATCTTTGTATTCAGGCATTGAACTCAATTTCTTCCACTCAGGATCGCTGCCAAATTTTTTCCAGTTTGCATCATGTTCTGCCATATCATTATAGGTTAGCATGTAAGTGAGGTTGGGCATATTTGTTCCAAAAAGCATTTCTCCAAAAAACACAGCTCTTAAACCGGCTTTCTTAAATATGTCAATCTCGCCGCCTGTATTAAACATTTCTATTTTCTTTTTTGCCGCCGTTTCATTCGGACTTTCATAACGTCTTAATTCAAAAATGCGTTGTGAATTTTGCGGCGTAACAATTTTTGGCATTCCTGTAAAAGCAAGCAATAAACTTTTTTCTATTCTTTCATAAGCTGGGGATTTTGGTGATGCATTTAAATAATCATTGCCTGCCTGCAAATAATTTGCATCTTTTAATAATTCATCCTGCACCCGCTGATAATCATCCAAAGATTTATAGGGAATAAGTACATACAATTTTGTTTGTCCTTCCGGTTTCATCTCGGTAAAAACACCAATAGGTTTGCTTTCAAGTCTGTTCAAAGCAGGTATTGCTGCATGTTGCAAATAGTCTTCTACAACCTGCTGTTGTGTCGAGTCTTTCAGAATATATTCCCTTAGTTCATAAAATTCCCTGCTATTCTCTTTTTTCATTTTACCATTTTTTGCGCTGCTGTCTAAGGTAAGAATACTGCTCAAAGAACCTGTAAGCAAAGATGCTTTTACAAAAGAACGTCTTTTCATTTTCTTGATTTAATGGCGAAGAAAGGTTAGTAATTTTTTATTTACCGGCAAAAGTAATTCTATTTAACATCGTTGTGTCACTCACTTGTACTGCAAAAGCAAAAATGATCTTTAGGGTAAAAATCAGAAGTTACATTTTATACACGAAAACTATGCTGTTCAAGCGGCAACAGGATTTAAAATTTCCTTAGCGGCCTTATACATCTCAGGCACTGACAATTTTTCCCCTTACCTTGCGTTGGCAAAAAATTTGACCAATTATCAATTTAAATAATCTATGAACATGGAAGAAAAAGATATGCAGCAAAACGGTCAAAAGACGACAGATACGACGGGGTTGAATATAAATGCTGACGAAAATGCAGCAGGAACTACACATTTGAACGAACCGGTAGGTAACGAAGACGAAGTGGAAAAACTGAATGAACAGTTAAAAGAGCAGAAAGACAAATACCTGCGGTTGATGGCGGAGTTCGAAAACTTTAGAAAGAGAACCGCCAAAGAAAGAATTGAATTGATTCAAACGGCGAGCAAAGATCTTATGGTTTCTTTACTGGATGTGCTTGATGATATGGACAGGGCAGAAAAGCAAATGAAAACCGATAATGACCCAAAACACATCAAAGAAGGCGTTCAGTTGGTGTTTAATAAGTTGCGCAATACCTTACAGGCAAAAGGTTTGAAGCCTATGGAAAGTGTTCAAACAGATTTTGATGTAGAAAAACATGAAGCTATTACGCAGATACCTGCTCCAACAGAAGATATGGAAGGAAAAGTGCTTGACGAGGTGCAAAAAGGTTATTATCTGAATGATAAGATCATTCGTTTTGCAAAAGTGGTGGTGGGTAAATAACAAATTGACTCTAAACTTTAATTAACATATAAAATACCTGTGGGTTAGTGAATGTCAAAGAGAGATTATTACGAGATATTGGGGGTTTCAAAAAGTGCTTCTGGCGATGAGATAAAAAAAGCTTATCGCAAGGTGGCAATGCAATATCATCCTGATCGGAATCCGGGTGATAAATCGGCCGAAGAGAAGTTCAAAGAGGCTGCTGAAGCCTATGAGATATTAAGTGATGCGGATAAGCGGGCAAAATATGATCGTTTTGGACACCAGGCTTTTGCTCCCGGAATGGGCGGTGGTGGTTTTGGCGGCGGTATGAACATGGATGATATCTTCAGCCAGTTTGGAGATATTTTTGGCGATGATGTTTTCGGAAGCTTTTTTGGCGGTGGCGGAAGATCATCCAGAACGAGCCATGGCAGAGGTTCAAGAGGCAGCAATTTGCGTGTAAAGCTTAAGCTGAACTTCGAAGAAATGGCGAAAGGTGTTACGAAAAACATCAAGGTAAAAAAATATGTGAATTGTAATGTTTGTTCGGGCAGCGGCGCTAAAGATAAAGGCAGCATTCAAACGTGTTCAACATGCGGCGGCAGTGGCCAGGTAAGAAAAGTAACAAATACTTTTTTAGGCCAGATGCAAACCGTTACAACATGTCCAACATGTAATGGTGAGGGCTCAATTGTAACGGCAAAATGTGGTAACTGTAAAGGAGAGGGCCGTGTGTACAGTGAAGAAATGGTTACCATTGATATACCGGCTGGTGTTCAGGAAGGTATGCAATTAAGTTTGAGTGGAAAAGGTAATGCAGGCGAACGTGGCGGTGCACCGGGAGATCTTTTGATACTAATAGAAGAAGAGGCGCATAAAGAGTTGCATCGTGATGGATTGAATGTAGCTTATGAGTTGCACATCTCATTTCCGGAAGCGGTATTTGGCGCTAATATAGAAGTGCCAACAATTGATGGAAGAGCAAAGATCAAGATACCACCGGGCACACAAAGTGGTAAAATATTCCGTTTGAAAGGAAAAGGATTTCCCGAAGTAAATGGTTATCATAGAGGAGATCAGTTGATTCATATTAATGTATGGACGCCTCAGAATTTAACGTCTGAAGAAAAGGAAATGCTGGAACAGTTGATGAAGAGCCCTAACTTTAAACCACAACCGGGAAAAAGTGAGAAAAGCTTTTTTGAAAAAGTGAAAGAAGTATTTACCTGATAAGATCAGTAATAAAAAATATTAGCCGGTGAAATTCACCGGCTTTTTTTGTTTACACAATTCGTTTTAAAGCATTCTGTTTGGGCTAAAGCTTTGTATTCAATTATAAAAATTCCAATTTTATGACTGAGATAAAAATTAAACGGGTTTATGATACTGCAGAAAAAACAGATGGTTTTCGCATACTTGTTGACCGTTTATGGCCGCGGGGAATAAAAAAAGAAAATGCTCATGTTGATGTATGGATGAAGGAAGTAGCACCATCAACAGAACTGCGGAAATGGTTTGATCATGATCCTGAAAAATGGAAACAATTTTTTTCAGATTATACAAAAGAATTAAAACATTCTAATACAGTTAAAGAACTTGCTGATCAAATAAAACAGCATAATGTTGTAACGCTTCTTTATGCAGCAAAAGATGAACAACATAACCAGGCTGTTGTACTGCAAAAGTTTTTACAAGTATTGTTGAAGTAGAGTAAAACTGCAAAATCTCTTCTTGCATTTCCCACTATAGATTTTTATCTTGTAGAGACAGGAAGCGTACGAAAGATAAAACTGCATGTTGAAAGAGCAATTACCACTTGTTTCATGTATCATGCCTACGTATAACAGGAGGCAATTTGTTCCGCTTGCATTAAAGTATTTTTTGCGCCAGGATTATGAAAATAAAGAACTGATCATTATTGATGATGGAGACGATGCGGTTGAAGATATTATTCCACTTCATAACCAGTTAAAATATTATCGTTTACAAAATAAAATAAGCCTGGGTGCAAAGCTTAATCGTGGTTGTGAATGTGCATCCGGTGATATAATAGTAAATTGGGACGACGATGACTGGTACTCATCAAGACGGTTATCCTATCTCGTTGAACAATTGCAATCACATGAAACGGAAGTGTGTGGTATCAATC
>JAEZRL010000357.1 GCA_023440945.1 Bacteroidota bacterium | reverse complement strand
CGGATAGGGCGACTGCTTATGTCAAACCTTCTTCGAATGCTGTTTATAATGTAACTATTACAAATACTGTTTGCAAAATTGAACAACAGCTTTCTTCAAATATTACAGTTAACAAAAAACCGATCATTAATGTTTCAAAATCAAATGATATTGATTGTGTTGTAGGCGAAGCAAAGCTAACAGCAACAGGTGGTGTACAATATACCTGGAGTCCTGCATCTTCCTTATCCAATCCGTTTTCTCAAAATCCTGTCGCAGCACCTCTTTCTACAACCGTATATCATGTGAAAGTGAAAGGAAATAATACATGCGTGAGTGAGGATTCTGTTGAAGTTAAAGTTCTTTTCGGCTCCGTTACAAATGGTTATTTGATGCCCAATGCATTTACACCGAATGGTGATGGCTTGAATGATTGTTTTGGTGTGCAGCAATGGGGATATATAACAGAACTTGATTTTTCAGTCTATGACCGTTTTGGTTTGATGATATTTCATACAACTAATCCTTCAGATTGCTGGAACGGCACTTATAAAGGAATACTGCAATCATCCGGAACTTTTGTTTATCAGATAAGAGCGAAAACATTGTGTGGCAGCGTTTACAGGAAAGGAACTGTTGTTTTGATAAGATAACCTCGACTGAAAGCAGAAGAAAAAACCTTTCTTTCTCTCTTAAAAATTTTTTCTCTCTTCTTTAGGTGTTCTAACTACTTGTGTATGTGAATGAATACGCTTGTCTGTCCAATATTGGTCGAACAGCAAACTTGCATTTTTATATCTGATATTGTCATATGTGACGGTTAATTTTCCTTGTGGCCTGTTGTAAACCCACTTAATTTTTGTGCTATCGGAGTTAACGAAATCCCAGGTAATAGCGTATTGTCCACCAAAACCGTCCGTATATTGCCCTGTTTTGTCTAATTTGAAAGTTATATAATCAGAGTCAAAATTTTGCGTGTTGTTTGAACTGCCCCTTTCATACCAAACCTTTTTGTTTCCTACTACCCCTTTATACTCTTGAAGCTGCCAAGGATTTGCTGTCAAAATTTCCAAAGTCAGAGCAGTATCTTTTAATAACACTGTATCTTTTTGTATTATAGTGTCTTTTTTAATTATGACAATCTTCTCTTTTGTACATGAAGTTAAACTGACATTAAGGGAGCTGAAAAAGACTAAAAATGACAGGATAGAAGCACCTAAAATCTTATTCATGAGTCGAAATTTAACTCAATGTTAACCTTTTTTTTAGGAAAGCTCTAAAATACGTAAATTTTAATTAAATTTTAATTTCCCATCAAAACCATATTCTTGCACGTAAGTCGTCGAGATAGTTCAAAGCGTTTTCATTTAATGGAGTTCTTTTGTTTTTTCTCGAAATGCTGAATATTTGCTTCCATACATTCCACCATTCTTTTAAATTAAAGTTGGAGTCTTTTAAATATTTAAGTGACCACATTACAGGAATGGTGAAGAAATATTTCGAAGGCAAATATTTGTAGGCGACCTTTGATTTATTGAGCCAGTTAAGCCTTGCTTCAAATGCTGAAGATCGTTTCCCGCTTCTTTTATGAAGCACTTTTATGCTGCTGTCGAATAAAATATAATATCCGGCGTTAATGGTTTGAAAGGCAAGATCATTTTCTTCCTGGTAAACAATAAAGTCTTCAGGAAAACCATTTGTTTTTTGCCAGGCACTTCTTCTCATTGCCGCTCCACAGGAAGCGAATATCCAGGTTTTAAATTGTTGCTTGTTTTTATAGATGTCATATTTCTTATGGGGAAAATAGTTTTTATCCTGTTCGCCATTCGCTTTGAAAATATTAAATGCTGCTATTCCCAACTGTGGTGATTCTGATTCAAATACTCTTTCAACATCTTTTAAAAAAGATATATCGAACACCTCTGAATCATCATCCAGCCAAACAATAATATCTCCTGTGGATTTATTTGTTGCAAAATTGCGTCCTCCTGCTGCACCTAAATTTTCTTCTGAACGTAATTGTATTAATTTGTTGCCTTGTTCTCCTAAAAATTCATGCATATCAGGCATTGGTATATCGGAGCCATTATCTAAAAGCACTACTTCTTTCAACAAATGTGTATGTGTAAGTTTTGAAATACTTCTCAGGTTATCTTCAACATCTTTTGTTTTGTTACGTGCTAATATAACAATACTTATATCCATTTATTTTTTGTTGATCATTTACTTCAGAATGCTTGAAATATTATCGCAAAAATAGTTTTTGCAGGGTAACGATGGATACGAAGTGATGTGTCTATTCAAACTTTCCCATCCTGTTTTTTTTATAATCCACATATCCGCGAATAATATACCGAATAACTTTCCATCTCTCTTCGTTATAGAGAATGTTGTTTTTAAAGCGATTCAATAACGCTTTTTTCTTAAAATGAATATCTGCTTTGAAACGCTGACCGTACTTCTTTTTTACATACAAAAAGTTACGGGTAAGATAATATAACCGTATAGGCGAATGAAGTGTTCTTGGTGTTGCCTTATTGTTTTTTAAAGAACGATGATAAGAAACAACACCTAACTGATGATGCAGAAAAATATGAGAGAACTGAATGATGCGAAATCCTTTTGTAATTGCACGCAAACAAAATTCAAAGTCAACTTCATCAATAAATAGATTTTCATCAAACACGCCAATGTGTGAGAAAGTTTTTAAATTAACCAAACTGCCGGAAGTTATAAGCTGATTTACATTTTTGAAAGAACAGGAAATGTTTTCCGTTGGTTCATAAGAGAACATAACGCCAAACATTGCAACTTCTGTTGCTTTGTCAAATTCACTAACACAAGAAAAATATTTATCTAATACATCTTCATCAAAAACTGAATCCTGGTCCATGGTTAACAACCAGTCATAACCTTCTTTTATTGCTAACTCTGCTGCCTCGTTTAATCTCGTAGCTATTCCTTTGTTTTTACCATCATTGAAGTAGGATATCTTTTCTTTATAGATTGATAAGCTTGTATCTATATTTTTTAATGGAGTTTCAGAATTGTCGAATACATATAATCTATCAACAGTTGGCAGATAAGTCTTTATATTATCAAAAAAATCTTTAGCGGGATAATAAAGAATTATCGTAGCAGCGATTTTACCCATGCTTCCACTTTTTTTAACTTAGATTTCTTCACGCCATAATCTGTATAATGATGTTCAAGTTGTTCTTTTCCGATAAACAAATTTTGAGGAGGATTTATTTTTCTTTTCTCTATCACTACAATGCTATTATAATAGTGAATTCCAAAAACAGAATTTGTTATATAATTATGCATCTTGTTTTTATCAAATTTTTTTGCGTGCCACCCGTGTAAGTTGTCAATAAAATTTTTGCTGAATTCTATAAAGCTTTTTTTGTTCTTGTAACCACCACCGAATTCTGACCAGTAAGAAGTGTGCAGATCTTCACAAACATATAATCCGTTTTCTTTTACATGATCGAATAGATGTTTAAAGGTTGTTATTTGTTGGTTCATTGTATGGCCTCCATCATCTAATAAAATATCAACTTTTGGTATTTGTTTTTTTAGCGATTCTAAAAAGGCAGGGTCAGATTGTGAACCGATAAAGATTTTTGTTTCCTTATCTTCAAACTTTTTACATTCAGGGTTAACATCAACACCTATTAATGTTGCCTTTTCGCCAAAGTATTTTCTCCATATTTGTAACGAACCACCATGTGCAACTCCGATTTCTAAAAAAGTAAATTCTTTACCACGGAACTTTTCGAGGAAAGTTTCATATACTTCAATATAGTTATCCCATTTATTAACTAATCGTTCTTTATGATTCTCGATTATTTCTTTCAAACTTTCCATTAAGTAGTTTTAATTTGAACAAAAATAGGAATATCAGGAAAGATGAATCATGAAAATATATTTATTTCCATTTGCATTCCTGCTTATAAACGTGTTCATTATTTAAAACGTTTGCTGGATAGTATTTCTATTCAAACGTATCGTGATTTCGACGTGGTAATTTCTGATGATAGTGATGATGATTCGGTTGAACTTCTTACAAAAGAATTTCAGGATAAGTTTTCATTGCGCTATTACCGGAATAAACCTTCTTTGGGAACGCCAGCCAACTGGAATTTCGCCATAACAAAAGCAGCCGGTGAATGGATAAAACTAATGCATGACGATGATTGGTTTGCAACAAAAGATGCATTAACCATTTTTGCAGATCATACAAAAAAAGGCAATAACTTTATTTTTTCTGCTTACACAAATGTTTTTGAAGAAGGAAAATCGGAAACTGTTTTTATGCCGGCTTCATGGAAACGCAAAATATTAAAAGAGCCAAATGTTCTGCTGGCAAAAAATGTAATTGGTCCTCCAAGTGTTACGCTTATTCACAAAAGCATATTGCAACAATATGATGAACGATTAAAATGGCGAGTGGATATGGAATATTACATTCGTTTGCTGCAGCAGGAGAGAAGTTATACGTACATTAATAAGCCTTTGGTAAATGTAGGCATCAGTGAATCGCAGGTTACACAATCCTGTATTTATGTTCCTGAGGTAGAATTACCTGAAGGTTATATACTGTTACAAAAACACGGTATAAAAGCATTGAGAAATATTTGGGTGTATGATGCATGGTGGCGATTATTAAGAAACATGCAAATAACAAGCGAAGGACAGTTAAAAAAATATGCAGCAGAAGACTGGCCAAAAGTGATTGTTGAAATGACAAACGATCTTGCCAGGATACCTAAAAGTCTTTTGAAAACGGGTATTACCTCCAAGTTGTTAATGTCGCTCTCCTACATTAAAAATTTGCTTCTTTAATTTCACACTTAACGCTCCATTCGATAAAAGTTATACTCAGGAAAAATGCCAGGAGAGCTTTTTTCATCTTTATTTTCGTGATGCTTTTGCTATCTTATTATATTCCAGAGCCAGCATAATCCAATAATCAAGATCGCTTTTGTTTTTCAACTGCTCATTATCTATATACACAAATCCTTTGTATTCTTTTCCATGCATTACAACGGTATTACAGCCTTTTCTTTTGGTAGCATTGTTATGGAGATCAGGATCAATGCGGCACATAATTCGATCACTACCTACATTTATACACATCTTATCATCAACCATAAAAGCAAGGCTGCCAAACATCTTTTTTTCTTTCACATTTGATAAATGCATCAATGCTTTTCTTATTCTTTCAGCTATTTTTTCATTATAAGGCATAAACATACTTGTAATAAACTGTAAGCAGCAAGAAAGCCTTTTAGTATTATTTTTTATGTACCGGGCTTTGCGATTTCTATGAAACTTCCGTTGCGTCGCACTCTTCTACTGTAATGCTTGTATCATCTTTTTTATAAATAAGTCAAAGACTGTTCATAATACTAAGAAGTATCAAGACTTCACCGAACAAAACTATAAAAAATAAAGGCTGTCCTATTTAAAGACAGCCTTTAACTAAATCTAGCTATTCAAAATTATTCGCCTTCTTCTTTCTTCAGTTTTTCTTTTATTTCAGCTAATGCTCCTAAGTCGCCTAATGTTGCTTTTTCCACTTTGTTTTGAATATTTTTTACAGCCTTCTTAGCTTTATCTGATTCAGCTTTCGCTTCTTTTCTTGCAGCTTCTTTTTCTTCAGCTTTTGCCTGTTCCCAAATTCTTGAATGACTTAACACGATGCGTTTTTCATTGCGATCGAATTCAATCACCATAAATTCAGCAGTTTCATCAGCTCCCACACTCTTACCATCTTCTTTAACCAAATGACGGTTAGGTGCAAAACCTTCTAAACCATAAGGCAACTGTACAAGTGCGCCTTTATCGTCCTTGCGAACAACAGTTCCTTCATGTACACTACCCACTGCAAAAGTTTCTTCCAAAGCATTCCATGGATCTTCTTCCAGTTGTTTGTGACCTAACTGCAGTTTGCGGTTTTCTTTATCAATTGATAAAATGATCACATCAATCTGTTCACCAACTTTTGTATATTCAGAAGGATGATTGAAGCGTTTCAACCAACTTAGATCGCTGATGTGGATCATACCGCCAATACCTGGTTCAAGTTCAACAAACACGCCGTAAGGAGTGATGTTCTTAACCAATCCTTTGTGCTTACTGCCTTCAGGGAATTTGGTATCAATAGTGCTCCATGGATCTTCAGAAAGTTGTTTGATAGAAAGACTCATCTTACGTGCATCTTTATCAAGTGTTACAACTTTTGCTTCGTATTCATCTCCTAATTTGAAGAATTCTTTCGCATTGATTGGAGTGTTAGCCCAGGTAATTTCACTTACGTGAACAAGACCTTCAACACCCGGTAAAATTTCGAGGAATGCGCCGTAATCTTCAATATTCACCACTTTACCTTTCACGTTGGCACCTTCATGAATCCATTCAGGCAATACATCCCAAGGATGAGGAGTTAATTGTTTTAAACCAAGACTGATACGTTTTTTGTCGTCATCAAAATCGAGAACAACAACGTTCAGTTTCTGGTCTAACTTCAACACTTCTGCAGGATGAGAAATTCTTCCCCATGAAATATCTGTGATGTACAACAAACCATCCAAACCACCTAAGTCCATAAATGCACCGAAGTCTGTAATGTTCTTAACAGTACCTTCCAGTACCTGGCCTTTTTCAAGTTTGCTGATGATCTGTGCACGTTGAGCTTCAATATCACTTTCGATAAGCGCTTTATGAGAAACAACGGCATTCTTAATTGCTTCATTGATCTTAACAACTTTAAATTCCATTGTTTTACCAACAAACTGATCGTAATCAGTAACAGGCTTAACGTCAATTTGAGAACCTGGCAGGAAGGTTTCCATACCAAATACATCAACGATAAGACCACCTTTTGTTTTGCTGGAAACAGTACCGGTAATAACCTCACCAGTTTTATGCACTTCCACAATTCTTTCCCATGCACGATAGATACGGGCAGATTTGCGGCTCAAATGCAAATGGCCTTGCCTGTCTTCTTTTTCAACAACCATAACTTCCACTTCATCACCAATAGATAAGTTTGGTGTATCGCGGAACTCGTTCAAAGAAATAAGACCATCACTTTTAAAACCGATGTTGATTACAGCATCTGTTTTAGTTAGAGCTACAACAGTGCCTTTTACCAATTCGCCATCTTCAATCTGTACAAAAGTGTTTTCATACACTTTATCGTACTTTGCTTGTTCTTCTTTAGAGTAATGAGCAACGTTACGTTTGTCAATACTCCAGTCGAAATCATCATGCGCTGCAATTTTTTCTTCAACAGGTTCTGAAACAGGAATACTGTTCACAACTGCTTCTTTTGTTTCGGCAGGTGCTTGCGTTTCTGATTCAGAAGCGGCCTGTTGTTGTACAGCCTGCGCATCTGTTGATCCTTCCACAGGGGGATTTGTTGTCGCTGTAGTTGCTTGCTGCTGTTGATTTTCAGCAGAAGCAGACTCCTGTGATTCAGCGTTTGGGTTAACAATATTGTTATCGTCCATAAATAAAAATCCCGATGGTTTAAATTCGGGGTTGCAAAGGTATCAAAACAAATGCAGAAATTAAACTTAAAATGAAGGGTGTGTAACCGGCTTTTGAGCTGCTATTAAACTTCGTTGTGTCACTCGCTTGTACGTTCTGTCTTCTTGGCCAATGAAAGCATAACTAATCAAACATTCTCAATAGCATGTAAACATTTCTGCAGATCAATCCCTTTACCTAAAACACCTTTGAATAAATCGCCTTTCCTTTCAATTCGTTGTACCGCATTTTTTATAGTGAATTGCGAAGGATGCAATCCGCGTTTCACTTCCTTCCATTCCAGAGGCATGGAAACAGTAGCACCTCGCCTTGGTCTTACACTATAAACCGAAGCAAGTGTTTGACCACGTTTATTCTGCAAAAAATCAATATACATTTTGTCATTCCGTTTATTCAATGCACGTTCTGTGGTTGCAATTTCCGGTGCCTGTTCAACCGTTAAATGTGCTAATAATTCTGCAAACATCCTGCATTCATCATAACTGTATTGTGCATCAAGCGGAACATAGATATGCAGACCAGATGAACCGGAAGTTTTACAATAAGAAGCAGCGCCGGCTTTATCAAGAATTTCTTTTATGATCAATGCAATATCTACCACTTCATCAAAAGTGTTTTTATCTGAAGGATCAATATCAAGAATAAGGTAATCAGGATTATCAAGGTTTTTTATGGTCGAATTCCAGGGATTTATTTCAATGCATCCAAGATTTGCGAGATATAACAAAGAGCTCTTGTTGTTGCACAAAAAATATTCAATGTCTTTTTTAGCGGCATCTGAATGCAGTGTTATCGTCTCTGCCCAATCAGGAGCTGTTTCTTTCATGTCTTTTTGAAAGAAGCCATCATCCCTTATTCCGTTCGGATTTCGTTTCAAAGATTCAGGCCGGTCTTTCAAATAAGGAAGAATGTATTTAGAAACGGAGTTGTAATAATTGATGATATCGCCTTTCGTTATTCCATCATCAGGAAAATAAACTTTTTTAAGATGCGTTAATTCAAGTTGTTGTTTTTCTACAGTTATAATTTTATTATCTTCTTCTTTTTGTACAAGTTGTTTTGCAACTTTGCTTGAAGCTGATTGTTTCGAAGATGTTTTTTTTGTTTCTTTTGGTGATATGTCTGCATTGTTTTTTACAGTTGCAGTTTTCTTCACAGATGTTTTAGCTGAACCCATATCTTCTACATTTTTATCGATTCGTAAACCCTGGAAAACCGGATGTCGCATAATGCCTTCGTTCGTTAATTCAGTATAACGAATATTGGCAACATAATAGGGTTGTACCCAGGTGACCTTATTATTAACAGGAACTTTTTTATCAAAAGGAGAGGAGTCGGTTTTTAAAGGCATTAGTTTATCGTACAACTCTTTCAAAAGCTTTTCATTGAATCCTGTTCCTGTGTGGCCTGCATATTCTAGTTTGCCGTTTTTATATCGTCCTAAGACTAGTGCGCCAAAATTTTTTCTACCGCCACGCGGTGCTGTAAATCCTGTTATAACTACCTCTTCAATATGCTGATGTTTTATTTTTAACCAGTTGGATGTTCTTTTGCCAACAAAATACTGGCTGTCTTTTTTCTTCGCAATAATACCTTCCATATCAGCTTCGCTTATCTCGTTAAAAAAAGCTTCCCCGTCTTTTTCTACATGATCACAATAGCGGATTACATCATTAGCAGGCAATACTTCTTTCAATAGATTCTTTCTTTCGACAAGTGGTTTATGTTTTACGTCTTCACCTTTATAATTCAGTATATCGAAAACATAATAGAATATCTGCAAATGTTTATTCTCTTCGTAATGCTGTAACTTCTGAAAGCTTGGTTTGTTATTTTCATCAAAAACTACCACTTCACCATCAAGAATCATCGGTGTTTTTATCTTTTTTAATTCATTATAAACAAGCGGATATTTATCTGCGAAAGAAATGCCATTTCTCGAATAGAATAAAGTTTTGTTTTTACCACATTCCGCTATGGCCCTATAACCATCCCATTTAATTTCAAATATCCAGTCTACATCTGTAAATGCATGATCTGTATCTTTTGCAAGCATAGGTTCAATTGCCTGCTCAATATTTTCGCGGGATGAGTTTCTTTTTGCCACCATGTTTATTGTTACGCTTTTTCTTTTGCCAGTACTTTATTAATAGGTGATGTTTTGGGTGTTAGTTCTTCACTGTTATAATCATCATCAACAGCAAATTTGTCCCTGTCTTTTATTAGTAACCAAGAGTTGTCTCCAGCATTTTTAAATCTTATTAATGCAAACTGGCCTTTCAGCTTACGACCTTTTAATATCACTTTTAATGCGCCGTTTTTTATAGCTTGTAAACCTGTTCCTTTATTCTCAGGAGAAAGTGTGTATGTGCCATGATCCCATATCTCAACAATACCCGCACCATAATTTCCTTCGGGAATAACACCTTTAAAAGTTGCATAATCAATCGGGTGATCTTCCACCATCATTGCTAATCTGCGGTCTTTTGGATTCATCGAAGGGCCTTTGGGTATAGCCCAGCTTTTTAAAACGCCATTCAACTCCAGTCTAAAATCATAATGCAGACGGGAAGCTTTGTGTCTTTGCACAACAAAGATCAGTTTATCTTCTTTCTTTATGTTTGCACTGACCGGTTCTGGCGTCTCAGAAAAATTTCTTTTCTTTTTATATAGTGTCAAACTCATGATGCCTTCTTTCTTTTAGTAGCTAAGCTTGCTTTTAGTTGCTCCATCAGGTCTTCAGTTTGTTTATGTACAACTTTCATTTTTGGTTGGGCAACTTTGGTTCCTTTGGCTTTTGCTTCAATTACTTTCATCAATTGCTCTGTGTAAGTGTCTTTATATTTTGAAATATCAAAGGGCTCTGTCATTTGTTCTATCAACGCCATTGCCATTTTTAATTCCGCAGGTTTGGTCGTTATTTTCTCAGGAACATCTATCTCTTCCGTGCTGCGTACCTCTTCTTCAAAACGAATACCGCTTAATAGTATAATATTCTTATAAGGTTTTATAACAGCAAGATGTTCTTTGTTGCGTAAAACAAAAGTTCCTACGCCTGCCATGCCTGCCTTGCTCAGTGCATCACGCATCAAAACATAAGGTTTTGCCCCGTTTTTATCAGGTTCGAGGTAATAAGGAGTTTCATAATAAATACTGTCTATTTCCTCTTCCTTTACGAACTGAAATATTTCAACACGTTTTGTTTTTTCGGGCATCGCATCTTCAAAATCTTTATCATCAAGCACTACATATTTTCCTTCATAATCATAACCTTTCACAATGTTTGCGTAATCCACTTCCTTACCTGTATTTTCATTTACTCTCTTGAATTTGATATGAGCCAGGTCTTTTTTATCCAGCATATCAAGATCCAATTCACTTTTCTGTACGGCACTGTACAATTTTACGGGAATCGTTACAAGGCCAAAACCGATGGCTCCAGTCCAGATAGATCGCATAACACAATGATTTTATGAGAAGTAGAACAAGATTTGAACCAAATTATCAAAACGATTGTGTAAAGAGGTAAAATAAATTAAAACAGAAGGAGATTTTGATAATTGGTTTGCTGCTCAAAGAGATATATCCCGTTTCGGGAACTTTGCTTATCTTTGGACAAACCTTCCTGATTGAGAGTAATTGCAAAGAAAATACTACGGGAATTTTGGCAGAAACATTCAGATTGCGAACAGCAATTAAAAGCTTGGTTTCAGGAAGCAAGCAAATCGGAATGGAAAACAACAAAAGATATTAAAGTTGAATATCCATCTGCCAGTTTTCTTATCGACAATCGAGTTGTTTTTAACATTAAAGGAAATCATTATCGTTTAATTGTAAAAATTAATTACGATTATAAAATGATCTGGATTAGGTTTATAGGAACACATTCGGAATATGATAAAATTGATGCAACAAAAATTTAAACAATGACAGTGAAGCCAATAAAGACCAAAAAAGATTATAACCGGGCATTGGAAAGGCTTGAAACAATTTATGATGCCAAAAAAGGTTCAAATGAAGGTGATGAACTTGAAGTTTTAAGTATTCTTATCGAAAAATATGAAGATGAAAATTTTCCAATCGGACTTCCAGACCCAATTGAAGCAATAAAATTTAGAATGGAGCAATTGGGCTATAATCAGGCAGATCTTGCAAAAGTTATTGGACTGAAAAGCAGAGCTAGTGAAATTCTAAATAAGAAAAGAAAGCTTTCTCTTGAAATGATTCGCCAACTTCATGAAAAAATGAAAATACCAACAGAGGTATTGATACAAGCTTATTAAAACAAAACAATCATTCACCAAAAGATATTATAAAAGTTTTTGAAATGAAAGTTTTTAAATCGATTGTGATTGCAGCCATAACATTGAGCACTACCGAAACAAAAACACAATCATTATTTCCAAAGATCGAACCGGTTAATTTTTCGCAGGTTCAGATAACTGATAATTTCTGGAAGCCAAGAATTGAAAAAATTGCTTTGGTTACGATTCCTGTTTGTATTGATCAAACAGAAGTTAAAACACCACGTATCCGCAATTTTGAGAAAGTTGCAAGAAACAATGGCGAGAAACACGAAGGCATTTATTATGATGATTCGGATGTGTACAAAGCGTTAGAAGCAATTGCTTACTCCCTAAAAAATCATCCTGATCCTGCTTTGGAAAAAAAGGCTGACGAATGGATTGATAAAATTGCAGCAGCGCAACTGCCTGATGGTTATCTCAACACCTATTATACTTTGAATGGTTTGGATAAGCGCTGGACAGATATGGAGAAACACGAGGATTATAATGCAGGTCATTTAATAGAAGCTGCGGTTGCTTATTATAACACAACAGGCAAACGTAAATTATTGGATGTTGCTATTCGGGTTGCGAATAATATTGATTCAACTTTCCGGTTACAAAACCGGCACTGGGTTTCCGGTCATGAAGAGATAGAACTGGCTTTGGTGAAGCTTTACAAAACAACCAACGATAAAAGATATCTTGATCTTTCAAACTGGTATTTACAACAGCGTGGACATGGTTATGGTCAAGGCGTTATCTGGGATAAATGGAAAGCACCGGAATATTGCCAGGATTTAGTTCCTGTTAAAGATCAGAAAGAAATTACGGGCCATGCAGTACGTGCGATGTATCTCTACACAGGTGCAGCAGATGTTGCAAGAGCAGAAAATGATACCGGTTATATGAAAGCGATGAAAACTGTTTGGGAAGATGTCGTTTACAGAAATATGTACATAACCGGTGGCATTGGTTCTTCAGGAAGCAATGAAGGTTTTTCGACTGATTATGATCTTCCGAACGAAGATGCCTATTGCGAAACCTGCGCTTCTGTTGGCATGGTTTTATGGAACCAACGTATGAATTTATTAACCGGCGAAAGTAAGTATATGGATGTGCTTGAACGCAGTTTATACAATGGCGCTTTGGATGGTTTATCATTAACTGGTGATCGCTTTTTTTATGGAAATCCTTTGGCATCTGGCGGCGGTTATCAAAGAAGCGAATGGTTTGGTACCGCTTGCTGTCCGTCTAACATTGCTCGTTTGGTGGCATCGCTTGGTAATTATATTTATGCAAAATCCGATGATGCAGTTTGGGTAAATCTTTTTATTGGCAGCAATACAAGCATCCAAACATCGAAAGGTAAAATAGAGGTTGAGCAAAAAACAAATTATCCCTGGGATGGAAATATCGCCATTAACATTTCTCCTGAAAAGAAAATGAAGTACAAAATTTATGTGCGTATTCCTGGTTGGGCGAAAGATAAACCCGTTCCCGGTAACACTTATAAATATTTGAATGATTCGAAAGACACTTTTACTCTAACGCTTAATCACCAGCCTGTAAATTATAAAATGGAAAATGGTTATGCTGTAATTGAAAGAGAATGGAAGGAAGGAGATGAGTTGAATATTAATTTACCCATGAATGTAAAAAGAGTTGTTGCAACAGACAGTATTAAACAAAATGAAAACCGCGTAGCGTTACAACGTGGCCCATTAATATATTGTCTTGAACACAATGATAACAATGGAAAAGTAATGAACCTTATTCTTCCGGATAATGCAAGCTTTTCTGCTCAGTACACCGGTGAGATGTTGAATGGCGTAGTAACAATCAGTGGTGATGCCTTAGCTTTACAACCGTCCCTGAATGCAAATGCTGTTGAAGCTGTACATCAACCTTTTATTGCTATTCCTTATTATGCCTGGGCAAATCGTGGTGCAGGTGAAATGGCTGTCTGGATACCAAGAAAGGTTATGAGTGTGGAGATGAAAGCGGATAGCAAGTAAAATTTCATTAAAACATTAACTAATCAGTCATTAAAGATGTTTCAATTATTATTAGTTTCATCTATTAAAAAAAATAAAAACTTACTTATGAAAAAGTTCTTCTCAACAGCATTGCTTTTTGCATTTGCTTTAACAACGTTTACTTCAATGGCACAGGATAACCAGGATAAATCAAAAAGACCAAGTCCGCCTGCCACTGCCACTGCAACTACTAATAACGGTGCTACTATTATGATCAATTACAGTCAGCCTTCCTTAAAAGGAAGAACTATTGGAAAAGACGTAGAACCAATGCAAGGCAAGGTTTGGCGCGCTGGCGCTAATGAAGCAACCACATTTGAAGTAAACAAAGATGTTACTGTTAACGGACAAAAATTACCGGCGGGTAAATACGCTTTGTTTATGAAAGATAATGGTAATGACTGGACTGTTATTTTTAATAAAGTGTGGAATACCTGGGGTGCTTTTGATTATGAAAAAAATAAAGGCGAGGATGCGTTGCAGGTAAATGTGCCTGTTTCTAAACCATCATCCTCAACAGAAAAACTTACTTATACAGTTGATAAAAGTGGTAAAGTAACTTTAATGTGGGGAGATAAACAGGTAAGTTTTACAGTAAAATGAAATAATTGAACAAAGTTTTAAAAGAGGTGGTTTTATGGCCACCTCTTTTTTTGTTCATTTTATCGGTGGAAAATGTAGTAGATATGATTATCCAAATCAGATACATTTTGCAACTCTGTTCAAATTCTTAAGAGACTTAGTATCTTGTCTTTCTCATTTTTGGAAAATGATTTCAAAAATGGAAGAATGTTCAGCAACTAAAATTTAATCTCTTTTGATTTTCAATATCTTATGAAGGTGGTTTTAAATGGCATGTGGTTGGTTAATTGTTGAAGTCCCATTTTTAATCTACCTGTGATAACTGCTATAAAAACAAACAGTTATCGTGTATGAAAAAGGTTTTTACAATCAGCTTATTGACGGCGAAACAAAAAAAGGAGCAAAGAAACAAGTGGAACCCTTAATTAAAACAACACTGCCAGCCGTGATTTATTGTAGTGCAGGAAATGAAAACTTTTTGTTTCTCCTTAAAGTAACATCGTCCTCAGTAAAGCAGGCGTGAAAAATTTTTTTCAGATTTGTACCCTATATAAAAGCTGCCCGTAAAATGGCAGCTTTTATTTTTTATGCGCTTTTAAATTGTTAGCAATATTCCTTTCGATCATCTTAAACAAATTATTAATTTGAAAAGGTTTAAGAAGAAAATCATTTGCTCCATATTGATGAATATCTTCTTCCACCCGGTAATCTCCGGAAAGTATAACTACGGGAATATCTTTTGAAAGCGGTTCTGATTTGAGCGTGAGGCAAAAATCACGACCATCTTCACCAGCTAAATACACATCCAGTAAAATAAGATCAGGCCTTTCTTGTTCAATCGTTGCAAAAACATCTTCTGTTGTCGGTATCGTTATTGTTTTATATCCTTTATTATCAAGCAAAAATTGTATTGCATTTAATAATAAAAGATCATCATCAATTACTAAAATCTTCTGCATTTGTAAATAATATTGAACAATAAAGTGTAATCATCTCTCGCATTTTTCTATGCCTGTACCTAATACTGCAGCAAGATCAAGATTTGTAACATCCACCGGAAACCACTTTGCTGCTCCACCTACACCATGATCAGTAGAAACAAGCAGTATCTCTTTGGCATCACTCAACATGGCCAGATAAACAGATGCGTTGTTTTGCCTGTACTGTGTTACAGAAGCAAAAGTTTTTCTTCCTTTGTAATCGAGTTCCACTCCAAATTCTTCATCGCTTTGCCACCCCTGGCTGTTTAAAAAAGTTGATAATTCCATAATGCTTTCTTTTACCAACAACAGCATCTAAAAATAAGCCAATATCTTTTTCCTTCCTATGCAACTTCTACCTACATTAACAGAAGCAGTTTTTATTACTGTTTTTGGATGGTGAAACAATCAGCACATCATTCCCTACAGATTAATATTGCTTGTTTAAATTTCGACGATTAATTTCTTCATTTGCAAAAAAAGTTTCTAAATTAAGGCGGAAAAATAAAGAACATGGAAACCCTCGTAAGTTCTGTTACTTCTATCCCGGTAGTTGCACCTGTAAAAACAGAAGCACCTGTAGCATCTCAACGTATTACTTCGGTAGATGTTTATCGTGGCTTTGTTATGCTGTTAATGATGGCAGAAGTATTATCGTTCAGGCATGTTTCCGAATCCTTGCCAAACAGCTCTTTCTGGCAATTTTTATACTTTAACCAGGAACATGTGGATTGGGTTGGATGTTCATTGCATGATATGATCCAGCCTTCGTTTTCTTTTCTTGTTGGGGTTGCTTTACCTTTCTCCTTATCAAGTCGCCTGGCAAAAGGTGCGGATAAAAAAGCTTTGTTGAAACATGCCTTAATAC
>JAEZRL010000333.1 GCA_023440945.1 Bacteroidota bacterium | reverse complement strand
ATCTTGATCTTCGTCGCAATGCAGTGAAGAAAAATCTCGAATTGCGTTATTCCGTAAACAGAAGTGCAAGAAATTATTTGCATGAGAAGGGTTTTATGGATATTGAAACGCCTTTCTTAATAAAATCAACGCCAGAAGGTGCAAGAGATTTTGTGGTGCCGTCAAGAATGAATCCGGGACAGTTTTATGCTTAGCCCCAGAGCCCGCAAACATTTAAACAATTATTAATGGTGAGCGGTTACGATCGTTATTATCAGATCGTAAAGTGCTTCAGAGATGAAGATCTCCGTGCCGATCGCCAACCAGAATTTACACAGATAGACTGCGAGATGGCTTTTGTAGAACAGGAAGATATTCTCAGCATGTTTGAAGGTTTGATAAAAAGAATTTTTAAAGATGTGAAAGAGGTTGATTATACAGAGAAAGTAGAAAGGATGAGTTGGGAAGATGCGATGTGGAATTATGGAAATGATAAACCGGACATCCGTTTTGGAATGAAGCTGGCGAATTTAAAATTTCCTCAACATACCTTTGCGCAAAAACAAAGTGCGTTAAACAATTCCTCTTTATCGTTAGAAGATATTAATTCTTTTCCTGTTTTTAATAATGCTGAAACCGTCATTGCCATTGCTGTTCCGGGTTGTGCAGATTATACCCGAAAACAAACTGATGAAATAACCGAATGGGTAAAACGTCCTCAGATTGGAATGCAGGGTTTGGTGAATATTAAATTAAATAAAGATGGTTCTATAAAAAGCAGCGTTGATAAATTTTTTAATGAAGAACAATTAAAAACGATAGCTGCAGCCGCAAATGCACAGCCTGGAGATTTAATTCTGATACTCGCCGGACGAGAAGAAAGAACCAGAAAAGCAGCAAGCGAACTTCGCTTGGAAATGGGTAAACGTTTGGGTTTACGTAAGCAAGACGAGTTCAAACTATTATGGGTGCTGGACTTTCCTTTGTTTGAATATGCAGAAGAAGAAAACCGCTGGGTTGCAAGACATCATCCTTTTACATCGCCAAAACCTGCTGATATAGAAGTGATGATTAATAACAATCCTGTTATTGAAAATGCAGAAAAATATTTAGAGCATCCTTATGCAAACATCAAAGCGAATGCTTATGATATGGTGCTAAATGGAAATGAAATTGGGGGTGGTTCTATTCGTATTTATCAAAGAGAATTGCAGGAAAAAATGTTTGCTGCATTAGGCATGAGCGAAGAAGAAGCGCTGCATAAATTCGGATTTTTACTCGGCGCTTTTGAATATGGCGCACCGCCCCACGGTGGTATTGCATTTGGTTTCGACCGTTTATGTGCGATACTTGGCGGCAGCGAAAGCATTCGCGATTTTATTGCCTTTCCTAAAAATAACAGTGGCCGTGATGTTATGCTTGATGCACCTGCAAGCATTGATGCTAAACAACTGGACGAATTGCATATTAAGTTGGAAGTGGAATAATATGTAAATTAGATAATGATTATCAAAGTTGATCCTCATACATTAGCAAGAGCCGATGAAAGAGGTGCGACTTTAACTGAGATAAATGAAACAATAAACAGCGGACATTCAATTAAAGGTAAAAAAGGAAGATTAGCGAAAAGTAAAGTTTTCCCTTTTTTTGAATATAGGAATGGAAGATATTATGAGGAGAAAAAATTGGAAGTTTATTATGTGATTGAAGAAAACACAATTATTACAGTTACTGTTTATGTGTTTTACGGTAGTCATTTTTCCATAACTTAAAAATTTCAGTATGCAAATTCATTATGATAGTAGTACCGATCTGCTGTATCTGCGAATAGAACCTGCAAGCCAATCACTCATAAATAAAAGAGTTGATGAAGATATTGTCCTGGATATTGGAGAAGATGATAAAATTGTAGGTATTGAAATAATGGACGCTTCAAAACGTATCAATCTTGATAAATTGATGCCTGTTGAATTTCCAAAACCTGTTTAAGATTCAATTGGATAAATAAACAAAAGATTCGGACTGTAGTATCCGAATCTTTTGTTTCTCTCCTCGTCGCTGCTCTATTGTCATTAAAAAAAGTTTCAGAAAAGCTATTTTGTGCTAAACTTATAAACAGTTTCGGTGTGATAAGTTTCTCCTGGTTTCAAAACCGTACTTGGAAAAGAAGGCTCGTTGGGTGAATCAGGAAAATGTTGTGTTTCCATTGCAAAAGCGGTTCTGAAATCATCCTTACTTCCAGCTTTAAATGTGTTTTTACCTTGCATGAAATTACCGCTGTAAAATTGAAGGCCTGGTTCTTCAGTATAAATATCCATCACAATACCACTCCTATCTCCAACAACAGTTGCAGCATGATTAAGAGAATCACCGCTTTTATTCAAAATAAAATTGTGATCATACCCTTTGCCAAATTTCAACTGTTCATTATTATCATTAATTCTTTCACCGATGGTTGTTGGTTTTGTAAAATCAAGCGGCGTCCCTGCAACAGGTTCAATTTTTCCGGTTGGTATTAATGTTGAATCAACCGGTGTGTATTTATCAGCATTTATTTGAACAGTATGATTCAAAATAGTTCCACTCCCTTCGCCATTTAAATTGAAGAAAGCATGGTTGGTTAAGTTTACAACTGTTTTCTTATCTGTTGTTGCCTTGTATTCACATTTAAAACCATTGTCACCGGTAAGCGAATAAGTAACGGTGACATCAAGATTTCCCGGGAAATTTTCTTCCATATCTTTCGATACATAATGCAGTTGAAGCGTTGAATCATTCAACTGGTTCGCATCCCAAACAACAGCCTGGAAACCTTTTTTACCGCCATGCAAAGTGTTTGGACCATTGTTTTTGAAGAGTTCATATTGTTTACCATCAAGCGTAAACTTGCCGTTTGCAATACGGTTTCCAAACCTGCCAATCGTTGCGCCAAAATAAGGTTCTGTTGAACTTTCATAAGCCTGAACAGAATTAAAACCAACCACCACATCCGTCATCTTTCCGTTTTCATCCGGCACCAGCAAACTAACCACACGTCCGCCATAATTAGTAATCGCAGCTTCCATTCCGTTATGATTTTTCAACACATACAGATCGGTTTGCTTGCCATCAATCGTTGCTTCAAAATTCTTTTTATCCGGAATACCTGCAGATGTCTTTGCTGCAGTGCTATCCTGGGCGTTTGCATTTTCATTACTATTGCCATCGTTATTACAGGAAATGATCGTTGCCGCAACAGCAACAGGGAACATAAGTTTTACACTTCTTAAAAAATGGTGAGAGGTGATTTTCAACATGAATGATAGGTTTGATTATTGAATAAATAATTTAATATTCTCCTGAAGGTTTTTTTAATGGTACATCAATTTTCACAGGCTCCCCAAAATTCGGCGTTCCATCTTCATTCCAACTGAATTGCTGCATTCTCGGATTTCTTGCACCACCGCACCCCTGCCCTGCTTTCGAATTCGCATGATAAATGATCCAGTCTTCTTTGCCATCTCTTGAAACAAAAAATACATTATGCCCAGGCGCAAATGCACCATTTTACGGTTTTGATGTAAAGACCGGTTTAGAAGATTTTTTCCAGTCAATTGCATTCATTGGATTGCCACCATCTTTCAAACTTAATAAACCAAGCGAATAATTATCCGTCCAGCAACCACTTGCAGAGTAAACAAGAAATACTTTACCTTGTTTGTTCATCAATATTTCCGGACCTTCATTTACAGAAGGCGGAGCACCTCCTTTTTCCCAATCGTAATCAGGCGAAGATATTAAAACCCGCTCTCCTTCTATCGTCCATGGATTTTTCATTTTTGCGATATAAATATTTTGCTGCCTGTCTACATCGCCTTCCCAGCCCGACCATATAAAATAATAGTTATTGTTATAAGTAAACACACTCCCATCAATGGCCCATTTATCTGTTGCAGCGCTTATCTTCCCTTTAAACTCCCATCCCGTTGAAGTCGGGTCACTTGCCTCGTTCTCCAAAACATACATGCGGTGATGCGCATTATCACCATCATCAGCAGCAAAATAAATATACCATTTGCCATTAAGATAATGCAGTTCCGGTGCCCATATTTGTTTTGAATATAAACCA
>JAEZRL010000285.1 GCA_023440945.1 Bacteroidota bacterium | reverse complement strand
ACCCAACGGCCATAAGGACTTAAATCAGTATAAAACTGCTCAAAACTTACATCTGCTCCAGGATTTATGAGCGGTTCATCCTGGTTGTTATTAGCAAAGTTGTTATCGCTGTCAGTGTACACTTCGTCATCCTGCTGGGCGTACAATTTTTGAGTTGTGGTGCAGGATGCAGCGATCATCAGGGCAGCGGATGCTATAACAACGAATCTGTATCTCATGATCGTAATATTTTAATTTGATAATGTAAAAGAGAAATGTTTATGCTCTTATTACAGTTTGGCACAAACACTATGGTAATAAGACTCGATTAAAAGGAAAAGTTTGTTAATAAAAAGCGAAGTCTTGAAGCGATAAAAGTTAAAAAGTTGCCAGAAACTTAATGGGTTCTGTCACTTTCATATTGGACGACAATAGGGGGATTTTTTGACGCTATAAGTTATACAGACGAAGTGATTGCGACGCAAGGGACGATGCTATGAAAACCTGTAGATTGTATAAAAATAAACCCAATTTTTACAACGAATTTATCTTTCCATACATGGTTTTAAAACAATCCCAGGCAGTTTGATTACTACCTTTCTGATCTTTTGCATTGCTGTAAAATCCTTCGAGAAAAGAATCAGCGTCAGACCAAACAGTTTGCATCATTCCAAGGAAATGTTCTTTCATTTCTTTTGTTGATTGTTCCCTGAACCTTAACATGTCTTCGGTTTGTTCAACGGCCAAAGAAGGAACACGCCACGGACAAGTGATAACATCCAGACCTTTCATGGCAAAATAAACCGGTGTTTTATCGGCTCTGTCATAATGCCAGTCGCAAATAACAACATCTTTTGGTATCATATCCACTGCCCTGTAAGTGTTGTTATAACTTGCTTCCCACATCCCTAAACCAGTTGTTTTACCATCAACTAACCGATCCCCCCATATCCACAATTTCCTGTTCTTCTGCTGTAAATGATCTCTTATCCTTCTTACTTCGCCGGCAAATAATTCAGATTTATCCCGGCCCTGGCAACGAGGACATTTATCGTCACCTAAATAAAATACTTCATCCATACCGGCATGAAAAGCATCGGCTTCGAAAGCATTGCAGATCTCATCCACCAGATCAAAAACAACTTTGTGAACATCCGGATGCAAAGGACAATAGCTTTTGCAGTATAAATTATCCGCATTCGGCCATCCATATTTCTCAGGCATTTGTACGTGCGGTGTTTCATCAAATTGGGGATAAACCGTAAGCAGTTTATTTGTTTTATTAGCCCACGATTGATGACCTAATAGATTTATTTGAGGAATAAGATGAATGTTATTTTTCTTACATGCATCAACCAGTTTTTTTACATCTTGCTTTGAAAGCGCAACACTGTCCCTAAGTTCGGGGTGGCTTTCAAACTCGTAACCATAATCAACACGAAGTATCAGTGTATTTACTTTCCGTGGCGCCAACTCTTCATTGATAAATTTCACAAAAGCATCAACACCTTCTGGCTTTGGTGCCCCGATGCAAAAACCACGAACAGGTAAAAGTGAGTCTAATTTATTCTGCGCTTTTAATGTTGAAGTAAAACAAACAGCTAAAGCTATAAGAACAAACACAATTCTTCTCAAATAAGTCTTATTCATATTTCTAAATATTGAACAAAAAATTTCTAAAATGTATCAAATAACTTTTAGTGGGCAATTAATTTCTTCTCCAGGTCTTCAAGTGAAACACCTCTTGTTTCCGGAACTTTTGTAAGTATCCACACTAATTGTAAAACCATCATAAAACAAAAGAAAGCGAAAATAGGCCACGGATTATCCCCAAAAACACCATTCTCTTTATCAAGAAAAACAGGTGTTATCAATGTGATGAGCGCAGCAAAAACCCAATGTACACTCGCACCAAATGATTGTCCCAAAGCACGTACATTATTAGGGAAAATTTCAGAGATAAGAACCCAGATAACAGCACCCTGTCCTATGGCATGTGAAGCAATAAAAAACATCAGAGAGCATAATAAAAACACATTTCCTGCATGTGCATAAAAACTCCAGGCAACGGCTGCAAGGCTGATAATATAACCAAAGCAACCAATAAGAAGTAATTGTTTTCGGCCAATGCGGTCAATGAGATACAAACCAACAAAAGTGAAGATAAGATTGGTGCCACCAATAGCTATGGAATTAAACAAAGATTCTTTAGCTCCTAAACCTGCACTTTCTAAAATCTCAGGAGCGTAATATAAAATAAAATTGATGCCGCTCCATTGATTAAAAAACGCAACAAAAAATGCAAGCCATAAAACCTTCTCATATTTCTTTGCAAACAAGTGTTGGTTGCTGCTTTTAGCTTTTATAGATTCATTTGCTGATATAATATTTCTTATTTCTGCATCAGGATTTTCTTCACCTATTTGTACTAAAATTTCTTTGGCTTTTGCTAAATTGTTTCTTATCGTTATCAGCCAACGCGGACTTTCAGGAACAGTGAAAACCAATAGTGTATAGATTAAAGCGGGAATAGCCATTATGCCAAGCATCCAGCGCCAATCGTTTTCTCCACCAACACCCTTTAATAAATAGTTCGAAAAGAATGCAATCAATATTCCAAATACGATATTGAACTGGTACAAACCAACCAACCTGCCTCTTGTTTTTGCAGTTGATATTTCTGATATATAGGTTGGCGCTGCAACAGAAGAAACACCAATACCTATTCCGCCAATAAAACGAAAGAAAGAAAACAAATAAGGACCAGGCGCTAAAGCAGAGCCAACAGCAGAAACGCTGAAAAGAATGCCGATCCACAGTAACACCTTTTTACGTCCATATTTTTCAGTTGGAATGCCGCCGAAAATAGCACCAAGAACTGTTCCCCATAAAGCCATTGACATAATAAAGAAACCATGAAACAACGGCGTTGTATGCCAAAGTTCTTTTATAGGCAGGTTGGCACCTGAAATTACAACCGTATCAAAACCAAAAATAAACCCGGCGAGGGCAGCAACTATTGACCACAGAAGAAGTTTTGTCTTATTCATAGCAATCGTTTTGGCGAAGAAGTATAAATGTAGTGGAAATATTTGCTGAAATTATTCCATCGAACTATTTATATTATTCTATTTCTATAAAAATATCAGCAATCAATAATCACCGTGTTTCAACTTTCGGCGACCTCCTTTTACGGAAGCGTTTCGTTTTTTGCTTTCTATCCTTTTTTCTTTTGAAGCTTTGGTAGGTTTGGTTGCTATACGTGATTTCTTTTTTATCAGGGCATTTTGCACCAGTTCATTCATTTTTTCTATAACTCTTTCTTTATTGCCTGCCTGTGTCCGCTGCTCCTGCGATTTAACCAACAAGAAACCATCCGCAGTTATCCTGTTGGAAAGCTTTTGTTTAATAAGCTGTTTTTGTTCATCACTTATCAAAGTCGATTCGTCTATCAGCCAACGGCCTTCAACCATCGTTTCTACTTTATTTACGTTTTGCCCTCCTTTGCCGCCACTTCTTGCTGTTTGAAAACTTATTTCAGGCGTAATATCTATCTTCATAAGATTAAGAAGTTGTTTGAGTTAATAGTTCTTTTGCAAAGAGAATAAAAGTTGCTCAATGATATGCAGATGAACGAAATGCGACGCAACGAAGATGCCATAAAATGCCGCAGATTGTATCATTAAAAATTCGGTATTTATTGAGGCTAAAATAAAATAAGTGTGAACGAAATAAAAACGGTGGCGATATCAAAAAATAAATTGTTCAGAACAACTCTTTAATGTTTAAAAATCATTACATGCGGGCTGTTATACAAAGAGTTTTACAAGCTTCGGTGAGTGTTGACAACAAAATTACAGGAAGCATTGAAAAGGGTTTATTGATACTTCTTGGAATTGAAGATGCGGATGCGGATGAAGATATTCAGTGGCTTAGCAGCAAGATCGTTAATCTTAGAATTTTCAATGATGAAAATGGGGTAATGAATGTAAGTGTGAAAGAAGCTGCAGGCTCCATTCTGCTTGTTAGCCAGTTTACTTTACATGCAAGCACCAAAAAAGGAAACAGGCCTTCTTACATCAAAGCATCAAAACCTTCTTTTGCTATACCGATGTATGAAAAAATGATACAGCAACTGCAAACGGATCTTGGTAAAGAAATTGAAACAGGCATATTTGGTGCTGATATGAAAGTTGCATTGGTGAATGATGGACCTGTTACCATCTGGATAGATTCAAAAAACAGAGAATGATAGATTTCTTCCCATTATTAAAACAACAAAATTCAAATGAAAGATATTGAGGAAAGAAAAGACCTGTTTGAATTACTGGAAGCATTTTATGTAAAAGCATTTGCAGATGAACTAATTGGTTTTTATTTTACAGATGTTATTAAACTTGATCTTGAAACGCATTTGCCCATTATAACAGATTTCTGGGAATCCGTTTTACTGAATATAAAACAATACAGGGGAGATGTAATGAAACTGCATCAGGACATAAATCATTTATCTCCTTTTAAAGAAGAGCATTTTAATCGCTGGGTAAAACTATTTTGTACAACAGTTGATGAATTTTACGAAGGCGAAGTAGCAGAACGTGCAAAGCAAAGAGCAGTTTCCATTGCAACGATAATGAAGATAAAATTAATCTATGGTGGCATCAACCGCTAAATACTTTCCAATAGAAAAATTATGACGATAAAAGAAGCGCAAACACAGGTAGATAATTGGATAAAAACAGTAGGTGTAAGATACTTTAGTGAATTAACTAATCTTGGCATATTAATGGAAGAAGTTGGAGAGTTGTCGAGAATAATGGTGCGTAAATACGGCGAGCAATCGTTTAAAGAATCAGATAAAGACAAATCGCTGGAAGATGAAATGGCGGATGTTTTTTGGGTACTTATATGTCTTGCCAATCAAACCGGAACCGACCTTACCGTCGCGTTGCAGAAAAATTTTGAAAAGAAAAACACCCGTGATGCAACACGCCACAAGAACAATAATAAACTGAAATAACCTCAATTGTTAATAACATAAGTGTTATGGCTTTATTGGCAAAGAATTTATGGAAAGCTTTAAAAGGATCGTTTGGTGATTTTGGTAAATATCGGCTGACCAAACTAAGTGCGGCGCTGGCTTATTATACCATTTTTTCCATCGCACCTATGCTTATTGTGATCATCACTTTATGCAGTTTGTTTTACGGACGGAGCGCTATTGAAGGGCAGGTTTATGGCGAAATAAAATCGTTTGACGGTTCAGATGCAGCACTGCAGATACAGGACATTATCGGCAAAGCTGCGGTAGCAAAGGATCTAACATGGGCTTCTGTTATAAGTATTGTGGCGTTAGTATTTTCTGCAACAGGTGTGTTTGCAGAAATTCAAACTTCCATCAATTTTATCTGGAACCTGCGGGCAAATCCTAAAAAAGGAGGTATTGTAAAAATGCTACTAAACCGTCTCATCAGTTTCTCTATGATCATTAGTCTTGGTTTCATTGCTTTGGTAGCCCTTCTTGTTAACGCTGTTTTAGATGCCATTACTGAAAAACTGCTTAGAATGTTTCCTCAAATAACAGTTTATCTTGCTTACATCATCAACCAGTTGGTAACTTTTGGTTCTATCACTTTATTGTTTGCCATTATTTTCAAAGTACTGCCCGACGCAAAAGTGAAGTGGAAAGATGTTTGGGTTGGTTCAATCACAACCGCTTTACTCTTCATGATCGGCAAATACGGTATCGGGTTTTATCTTGGTAAAAGCAATATTAGCAGCACCTTTGGCGCTGCAGGTTCTATCGTTATCATTTTACTATGGGTATATTATTCCGCCATCATTTTATATTTTGGTGCAGCTTTTACAAAATCTTATGCTCAGGTAAAAGGCAATCATATTTATCCAAATGATTACGCAGTTTATGTAGAGCATATAGAAGTAGAGAACAGGCAATCTTTGCAAGCCCAGAAAGAAACCATAGAAAAAGAAAAAGCATAGATTATTGAAAAATTTTTATTTGTTTACAAACGGCAGTAACGCTTATCATCGCCGGTTGTGTCACTCGCTTCAACGTTTAGAATATTATGAGCAATAGTACTCCCTACTACACTAACGGCTTCTCCTCTTGAATAATATTTTGTTGCTTTGTGAATAATGCGATTGTTATGAATTTAATTAATTCTATCCATGTTAATTCAGAAATTGGAGCACTTAAACGATTGCTTATCCATAGTCCCGATGGCGGTATTGGAAAAGTGTTGCCCGGCAAGTTTAAAGAATGGTTATATGATGATACCGTTCATCTTTCTCAAATGCGTAAGGAATACAATGAATACATCAAAATACTTTTATATTTTCTCGATCCGGATAAAGCAGCTTACGTAACAGATTATGAAATAAAACAAAAAGGGCCGAGACAAGCAGATTGTTACAAACCGGGCCATGCAGATTATTTTGATAGCAATAAAGTTTTAGACACACAACAACTTTTATGTACGATATTGTCAGACAACACGGTAAGGCAAAAAATTATCTCTGCTGTTTGCGCCTGGGAAGGTTGCAGCTTTACAACAGAAAAAAAACTTGAAACATTGGATGATACCGTAGCATTGGCAAAAGCATTAATAAGTGGTGTACTATATTCAAAAGACAAGCAGATAAAAGAGTTTGTCTTTGCACCTATTCCCAACTTTATTTTTACAAGAGACATCGCGATCGTTATCAACGATCATTTGTTGCTTAGTAATGCTGCAACACCGGCACGGGAACGGGAAACATTGCTTACAAAATTTATCATGTACAGCCATCTTTTTAAAAACAATCAGGATAAAATTATCGAGATAACAGAAAGCAGTGATTTCTTTTTATTGAATGAATCGGAACAAAAAGAATTTAAAACATCTGTTGAAGGTGGAGATGTTATGATGATCTCACCCAATCATATCCTTATTGGCTGCAGCGAAAGAACAACGGCCACTGCAGTAGATGAGATCATTCATGCCATTTTCAAAAATCCTTCAACAGAAATTGAAAAAATTTCGGTAATAAAAATCCCAAGACAAAGAGCTATCATGCATATCGATACCATCTTTACAATGGTAAGAAAAGATACATGGGTAATGTTTGGAAAATTTTCTGAAAAAGCAATGCAGCAAAAGAACGAAGCGCAATATCGTTACTACCTGCATTTTCTTGATAAAGAAGATGAAGAAGATTATGAGCAAATTGAAATTTTCAGGTATTACAAAAGGGTTGAAGAAGTGTATGACGCAAGTAAAAATTATCAGCAAAACATTAGCCATAAAATAACCGGTCTTGAATCACTTTTACGCAACGTTAGTATTGAAGATTTTGGTATTCCCGAAGAAGATGTAAAAATCATTTACAGCGGCAATAATGTTTTTCCTTATGATGAACGGGAACAATGGACTGATAGTTGTAATCTTCTTGCATTAAAAGACGGCGTAGTAGTTGGATATGACCGAAATGAGGAAACAGCAAAATGTTTCGAAGCAAATGGTTACAGTATAGCAAAAGCAAGTGATTTATGTAAACAATTTCAAAATAAAGAACTAACACCTGAGGATGTGCAGAATACACTTATCGTGCTGCCATCGGCGGAGTTATCAAGAGCAAGAGGCGGCGCACATTGCATGAGTATGCCTTTATTAAGATCAAATATTTAAACTATGAGTGTTGCATCAGCTATATTAATGGTTCGCCCGGCAAGTTTTGGTTATAACACAGAAACCGCCGCCAATAATGTTTTTCAATCTTCAGTTTCTTACAATGCAGCCGAAGTGCAGCAAAAAGCAGTGCAAGAGTTTGATGCATTTGTTGAAACATTAAGAAGCAAAGGCATAGAGGTAATTGTTATAGAAGATACAGCTTCACCTTTTAAACCCGATGCTGTTTTTCCCAATAATTGGTTCTGTACTTTGGAAGATGGGACCGTTGCTATTTTCCCGATGTTTGCAACTAACAGGCGCATTGAAAGAAGACAGGATCTGATAGATCAACTGAAGCAAGATTATGAAGTTAGAGAAGTAGAAGACTGGGCAGAATATGAAAACAAAGATCAATATCTTGAAGGAACCGGAAGCATGCTGTTGGACCATAAAAGCAAGATCATTTATGCATGTATTTCCCCAAGAACAAATGAAGATGTTTTAAAAGCCTTTGCACAAAAACATGATTATACCGCTTTTACTTTTCACGCCTATGATGAGAACAGCACAGCGGTTTATCACACCAATGTTATAATGCATTTGGGTGACGATTATGCCGTTATTTGTTCTGAATCAATAAAAGATAACGTAGAAAAACATGCTATTACAAAATTACTTGAAGATACCGGCCATGAAGTAATTTCTATCACTTTACAACAAGTGCATGCTTATGCCGGAAATATGTTGCAGGTAAAAAATAACCAGGGGCAGAAATACACTATCATCAGCAACCAAGCATTAAAGTCATTAACTGCTGAACAAAAATTTCTGCTCGAAAAACATACCACTCTCTTACCTATCGATATCACAATGATAGAAACTGTTGGGGGTGGAAGTGTAAGGTGTATGCTCGCAGAAATATTCCTCCAAAAAAAGCATCCTAAATCCGGCAATACTTAATAACAGTAAAGCTTCCAAATAATTCTTCCATTTACTTAAAATTTGATAAATTAGTATTTGGTCATGTTCTTTATTATTTAAAAGTTATATTCTTGTGATATGTTATCGAAGAAAACACAATACGCCTTCAAGGCTTTGATGTACCTGGCGCAAAAGAGGGAGGAAGGGCCTGTGTTAATTGCAGAAATTGCCCTTAAGCGTAACATACCACTTAAGTTTTTGGAAAACATCTTGCTCGAATTGAAAAAGCAAGGCATCCTTGACAGTAAAAAAGGAAAAGGTGGCGGCTATTATCTTGCTAAACGTCCGGATAAAATTTATTTAGCTGATGTGCTTCGTTTAATAGATGGCCCTATCGCCTTGCTACCTTGTGTAAGCCTTCACTTTTACCAGCAATGTGGTGTTTGCGATGAGAAAAGCTGTGGCCTACATAAAGCAATGATAGAAGTTAGAGATGCAACACTTGCCATCCTGGAGAAAAAAACCGTCGCAGATATTGCCGAACCGGTGTTGCTTTGCGCTGAATAATTACAGCATTTTGTTAATGCAGGTATTTATTGAATGAGAAGTATTCTGTAACTAACTTCATCTATTTTCTTATATCAACACTAAATACGAATTTTGCGCCAATGCGCAACCTCAATTATATAGAAGAAAGTGAACTTATTATTAATGAGCGAGGTGCTGTTTACCATCTTGATTTAAAACCGGAAGAACTTGCTTCAACTGTTATAACGGTTGGTGATCCGGGAAGAGTGCCACAAGTCTCGAAACATTTTGATAAAATTGAAATCGAAAGGCATCATAGAGAATTTATAACGCATACTGGTTATATAGGTAACAAAAGGCTTTCTGTTGTTTCAACAGGCATTGGCCCCGATAATATTGATATTGTTTTAAACGAACTGGATGCATTGGTTAATATTGATTTTGAAGCAAGAACAATCAGGCCAAATCTTTCTTCACTCAATATAATTCGTGTTGGAACAAGCGGTTCTTTACAAGCCGATATTCCTATTGACAGCTTCGTTGCTGGAACGCACGGCATTGGTCTTGATAATTTACTTCATTATTATCGCCACGATAACAATGAAGAAGAGAATTACCTATTGCAGCAATTTATTCTTCATACACAAACAGACAGTTTTCTTTCGCGGCCGTATATAACTTCTGCAGGCACTTCTGTTTTAAAACATTTTGTTGATGGTTTCCACCACGGTATTACTGTAACTTGCCCCGGCTTTTATGGACCACAAGGAAGAATATTGCGATTAGGATTAACGCATCCTGAATTGATTGATAAACTTACGGAGTTTAGTTGCGGCAATTATCGCATCACGAATTTTGAAATGGAAACAAGCGCTATTTATGGGCTGGGAAAATTACTAGGACACCAATGCATAAGTCTTAATGCCATTGTAGCAAACAGGATAACAAGAGAATTTACAAAAGATGGCGTTGCTTTGATTGAAAGGCTGATAGAAAAAACATTACAAACAATTGCAGGCATTTAATTATGGAATTGATTTTTTATAAATACCAGGGAACGGGGAACGATTTTATTATTTTAGATAACAGGCAGGGAAATATTTCTCTTACACAGGAACAGATAAAAAAAATGTGTAACCGCCGTTTTGGAATTGGTGCAGATGGATTAATGCTTTTGAATGAAAAGAAAGGATATGATTTTGAAATGAAGTATTACAACAGCGATGGAAACGAAAGCAGTATGTGTGGTAATGGGGGCCGCTGTTTAGTGAAATTTGCCTACAACATGGGTATCCGTAGAAATGTATATCATTTCACTGCAATTGATGGTGATCACGAAGCAACAATAGAAGAAAATAACTGGGTGCATCTGAAAATGAAAGATGTCATAGGCATTAAAAGATGGCTTGGAGATTCAATTCTTGATACAGGCTCTCCTCACTATATAAAATCTGCTTCTGATATTCGTAACAAGAATGTTTTTAAAGATGGGAAAGCCATACGCTACAGTGAAGAATTTGAAAAAGAAGGCATCAATGTAAACTTCGTTGAGGAGCTGGATAATGAAATCTTTGTAAGAACGTATGAACGTGGTGTAGAAAATGAAACGCTTAGTTGTGGTACCGGTGTTACTGCAGCGGCACTTGTTTTTGCACACAACGATAATGGCTTTAACCGTGTTGATGTAAAAACACTTGGTGGAAAACTGGCTGTTGAATTTGATAAAGTGAATGAGGAATCATTTCGCAACATCTGGTTATGTGGTCCAGCAGAAATGGTATTTAGAGGCAGCATTGAAATATAACCAGAAACAGTTGCTGCAGGTATAAACCCTTACCTTCGCCGCACAGTTATCAACCAAACGCCAACTGCATGATACAATATTTCAGAAATATCAATAATCAGACTGTTGAGATAGATAAACCTGAAGACGGCAGTTGGGTTAACCTTGTTCCACCCTTTAAAGATGAAGAATTTGTTGAGCTAAGTGAAGAGCTTGACATACCTGTTGAATTTTTACGCGATTCACTTGATATTGATGAACGTCCCCGTTACGAAGAGGAAGACAATGTTCGTTTCATTGTAATAAAAACTCCTACAGAAAATAATTCTTTCAATGACAGTGATGCCTATTACATAACCATTCCTATCTGTATTATTTTAACCCATAACCAGATCGTTACTGTTAATTCTTTTGACAATGGCGCTATTAAAAAATTCCTGAATTCATTTCAAAACCGCCATCCGGATAAACGCAGCATGATGGTGCTGAAAATATTCGAGAAAGTGGTGCAGAATTTTATGGAATACCTCAAAGAAGTAAACCACAAAAGAAACTTATACGAACAAAAATTGTATGATAGCAATCGTAACGAAGAGCTACTGCAGTTAATGCGCATCCAAAAAAGTCTTGTTTATTTTGTTACCGCATTGCGTAGTAATGAACTGATGATGATGAAGCTGGAGCGTACAAATTTTTTGGTATTGAATGAAGAAGAAAGGGAGTTTTT
>JAEZRL010000206.1 GCA_023440945.1 Bacteroidota bacterium | reverse complement strand
ATCCGCACCTTCACCAAAGTACTCCACAATGGCACCCGTACCACCCTTTACAGTTAAAACGCCTGCCACTTTAAGAATAATATCTTTCGGGGCTGTCCATCCGCTTAATTTTCCGGTTAATTTAATACCAATCAATTTTGGCCATTTCAGTTCCCAGGCAAAACCTGCCATTACATCGCAGGCATCCGCACCGCCAACACCGATGGCTATCATTCCCAACCCACCGGCATTTGGAGTATGACTATCTGTTCCTATCATCATCCCCCCCGGGAAAGCATAATTTTCTAATACAACCTGGTGAATAATGCCGGCGCCGGGTTTCCAGAACCCTATGCCGTATTTATTAGAAACAGAAGAAAGAAAATCATAAACTTCCTTGTTTTTTGCAAGCGCTGTATCGAGGTCTTCTTTGGCGCCGACTCTTGCCTGTATTAGGTGATCGCAGTGCACAGTGGAAGGCACCGCAACTTGAGGTCTTCCGGCCTGCATAAACTGTAACAAAGCCATTTGAGCAGTAGCATCCTGCATCGCCACCCGGTCAGGTGCAAAGTCAACATAATTTTTTGCCCGCTCAAAGCTTTGCAGCTGCTGATCAGGATGCAAATGAGCATATAATATTTTTTCGGACAAAGTAAGTGGTCTTCCAACAGCTTTACGCGCAGCTTCAATTTTGCCGGGTAATTCTGCATAAACCTTTCTTATCATTTCAATATCAAAAGCCATAATTTATCATTTAGGTTATATATTTTTTTGAACCGAACTGTTATTCAATTCTCAGCTTCCGTTGCGTCGCACTCTTGTACTGTTTCCTAAAAAATCAGCAGAAGCTGCTGGTAATTTCATTTATGGTCATAAACTTTAAAAAAAATTTATAACGGCCTTATGATGATGATGTAACAGTATGTTTTAATAAAGTTGTGCAAATTTAAGCTAATTCAAAGGTTGCAGAAAATGTGTTTTGCTGAATATTGAAAGATAATTTACTAAATTGCAAATATGAACAAGTTACGGCAGTTCATTGAATGGCAGGCATTTGGTGTATGTTCTGCAATAGGCGACAAATTAGGTATCGCCTCGTCAAGGATACGAATGTGGTTTATCTATATTTCTTTTTTAACCATGGGCTCACCCGTTATTATTTACATGGTGATGGCCTTTTGGCTGAACATTAAAAAGTATATACTTTCAGCCAAACGTAATCCTTTAAAATATTTATAACCAATATCTGCTATCTGGGTGTGATAAAGATTGAATACAATCAAACAAATTACGAGGAACTGCTGCGCCATATCGCCAAATCTTTAAAGCTTAAAGTAACTGACTATACCGTTACATTAACAGAAGAACAGGGCAGCGGTTATATAAGAGAGTTGACGCTGGAAAATAATCTTCAAATTCTTTTGTACGATTATATTCCCGCACAAAGCATCCTCTTCCAGCAAAAAAAAGGCAAGAAAGAATTTTTTACACTGCGCTTTGATGATGTTACTTCTTTAACCGAACCTATTCAGTCAAAATCATCCGTTTTTTTAGGCAGCACAAAGTTCGATCTCTTTCATCTTGCAAAAACAGATTTTCATATTAAAAGCATTAATGTTCTTTTCAGCCCTGAATGGCTGGACCGTTTTTTCAATTACGATAATGCCGGTGATGACATTCGCAAATTCATCTCATTAAACATCAGTTCTTATATCTATGAAACAATGGATTCAGAATATAAACGTTTGATGAATGAGATACTTGAATTGAAAGATGATAAACGCATAGAAAAACTTATTATCCAGAACAGGATAATGATAATGATGGAAAGATTTTTTACAAGATTGTATAAACGAATGAATGATGCGCATTTTGATATAAAACTTTCCAATGATGATATCATTCGTTTAAAAATGGTTGAAGCAGAATTAACAAAGGATTTTTCGTTGCCACCGCTGCAAATAAGCGAACTGGCAAGAAAAGCAGCAATGAGCCCTTCGAAGCTGAAAACATCTTTCAAAAAAATATATGGAATGCCGGTTTATCAGTATTATCAAAAGCACCGGATGAACAAAGCAAAGGCAATGTTGCTATCGCGAAAATATTCGGTAAAAGAAGTTGCAGCAGAAGTAGGCTTTATAAACATCAGCAATTTTGTAAAAGCATTTAGTAAGTCTTTTGATCAGTTACCATCGGATCTGTTACCAATTAATCAATTACAGGAACAAACGTGATAGAGTTTCAATATACAACTATTAATTACACTGATTTTATAGATTCGCTTGCCTCGGTTATGAAGGTAAAAGCAAGAAATGGTTTTATTACCGTCCCTCCTGCTTTTGGTGATGGATATTTTTGGGCGATAAATTTACCCGATGGCATTTCGGTGATGATATCTGATTCTGTTTTTAAAGACGATGTTTTATTTCAAAGAGGTACAACAGATGCTCAGTATTTTATACTGATGCTGAACGAATCTGTTTCTTACGATCCTAATCTGAAAGAAAAGGAACTGCAGAATGCGTTTTATATCCATCAAAATAATTTGCTTCTCACCACTACATTAATGAACCCACGTTTTCTTTTGCCTGCTGATATACGTGTTCGTTCGGTAAGAATTGTATTCGAAAAAAAACATTTGCTTCGCTTTTTTGATAACGAAACGATTGATCTTATCATCAGCCGTTATTTTCTTGAATTATTAAAAAACAAAAACGCAGAGCCGATAGATGCAGAATACCGCATTGTAATGAATGAACTGATAAAGGAAACGATTGATCATCCTTTAAAAACACATTTTATTCAAAACCGTGTGATGCTGTTGCTGGAAAGATTTATAAAGAAACTGCTTGTGAAAATTACTTCGGGCAAGCAACCTTCCAAATTAACAGAAGATGAAGTAGGCCGCCTGATGCGTGTAGAAGCATTACTGGTAAAGGATTTCAGCTCCCCGCCTCCAACTATAGATATGCTTTCACGCTTTGCTGCAATGAGTGCGACAAAACTGAAAACAGATTTTAAATCTCTATACGGAATGCCGGATTACGAGTATTATCAAAAGAACCGGATGATGTTTGCAAAATCGTTACTGCTTGAAAATAAATATGCCATAAAAGAAGTTGGTAACATGGTAGGTTATACCAATCTTGGCCATTTTGCCGGAAGTTTTAAAAAAGAATTTGGCATTCTTCCAAGCGAAATTGTTTCAAATAACAACGAGTTGAACGATGAAGATTTTTTATACAACAAAGCGGTTAACCAGTAACAACGGCTTTTCTCAATCTCACTAGTTGTTCCAGTAAATTTTCCAACAAAGAAAGATTAAGCATATTTGCTCCATCGCTTAATGCAACGGAAGGATTGGGATGTGTTTCAATAAACAAACCATCTGCACCTGTTGCAATTGCAGCTTTGGCAATTGTACCGATCATTTGCGGATTACCACCTGTTATACCAGACGTTTGATTGGGCTGTTGCAATGAATGTGTGCAATCCATCACCACCGGAACACCCTGTGCTTTCATGATGGGAATATTTCTATAATCAACGATCAGATCCTGGTAACCAAAAGTTGTTCCTCGTTCAGTTAATATTACCTTATCATTGCCTGATTTTTTTATTTTATCTGCTGCAAACTTCATCGCTTCTCCACTTAGAAATTGTCCTTTTTTTACGTTTACCACTTTACCTGTTTCAGCAGCAGCAATCAACAGATCTGTTTGACGACATAAGAAAGCAGGTATTTGCAAAATGTCAACATATTTTGCAGCAGGCGCTGCTTCATCATGCGCATGAATATCCGAGGTAGTTGGAACGCGAAAAGTTTCTCCCACTTTTTTTACCAGTTGCAAAGCTGTTTCATCACCAATACCGGTGAAAGAATTAGCACTTGTTCTGTTGGCTTTGCGATAACTTGATTTAAAAACATACGGTATTTCCAGTCTTTTACAGATGGACAAAACTTTATCCGCAACTTCCATAACCAGTTCTTCACTTTCCACAACACAAGGACCAGCGATAAGAAAAAAGTTTTCAGGATTATATGATTGATCTTCAAAAAGCTGCTGTAAAAAAGAAGGCACCATAACTTTTTAATTAGGATGCGAACTTAGTTCTTTATCATCTTATTAATTCTTTTATCGCTGTTTCAACTGATATTTTTAATCATGAATGTTTTTAGCTGATAAAGCGAAGCTGTTGTGAGAATACATCAGAAGCATAAGAAAATATACTTATAATCAATAATGATGAATAATTATTTTATCAAAATGATGAATCTTGTTTGTTGATTGAAATTACTTTTGCCTGTTTACTGATAAATGTGGAACTAAATAATGCTTTTACAAAATGCTGAAGTACTTGTTGCAGTACAAGTGAGTGACACAACAAAAGCATCATAGCAGTAACGCGGCGCAGATAAGAAAATTAAAAACTAAAAAAAGGAGCTATGTCTGTAATAACCAAAGAGAAAATTTTAGTGGTCGGAGCATCGGGACAAATTGGTGTTGAACTTACGCTTGCACTTAGAAAAATGTATGGTAATGGAAATGTTATTGCATCGGATTTGCGTGAAGAAAATGAACTGCTGAAGGGAACAGGACCTTATGTTTCGCTTGATGTTATGAATAAAGAAATGCTGCATGTACAGGTGATCCGGCAAAACGTTACACAGATATATTTGCTCGCTGCTATTTTAAGTGCAACAGGTGAAAAAAATCCGAATCTTGCCTGGAACCTTAACATGCAGGGTTTGTTAAACGTACTGGAAATTGCCCGTGAAGAACAGGTAAAAAAAGTATATTGGCCAAGCAGTATCGCGGTGTTTGGTCCTACATCGCCAAAACAAAATTGCCCTCAACAAACTATTATTGAACCAATAACGGTTTATGGCATCAGTAAATATGCAGGAGAATTCTGGTGCAATTATTATCATCAGCGCTGGGGTGTTGACGTAAGAAGCTTGCGTTACCCGGGTTTGATTAGTTATAAATCCTTGCCCGGCGGTGGTACAACAGATTATGCAGTTGAAATTTTTTATGAAGCTTTGGAGAATAAGCAATACACGTGTTTTTTATCAGAAGATACCTATTTACCAATGATGTACATGCCGGATGCCATACGTGCAACAATAGAACTGATGGAAGCGCCGGCAGATAAAATTTCTGTTCATACTTCTTATAATATTTCGGCTATGAGTTTTTCGCCAAAAGAAATCGCAGAGGAAATACAGAAAAATTTACCGGATTTTAAGATGGAATATGAGCCGGATTATCGGCAAACAATCGCCAATAGCTGGCCACAAAGCATTGATGATTCTGTCGCAAGAAATGACTGGGGATGGAAACCTGAATATGACCTCAGCAGAATGACAAAAGATATGCTTTTGAATTTGAAAGAGCAGGTTTAAGATTGAAAATGAAATTTAGATCCAATGTTCAGAATGATTGTGAATAGAAATTATTGATAGAACTTATGAGTGAAGCATGCTTCTTTAACTTCTTTACATCTTTCTAAAAATCGTGGAATAATGTTTGAAGCAGCTTTGTCTGTGCCTCTGAAAGCAACAGAAAAGCAAAGGATATGATTGAAGATCTCTGGTATAAAAATGCGATCATTTATAGTCTTAATCTTGAAACATACATGGATTTTAACGGCGATGGTGTTGGGGATTTTGAAGGTCTGGCCCGCCGTTTAAGTTATCTTCAGGCATTGGGAGTTGATACATTATGGCTTGCACCGTTTCAGCCAACTCCCAATAAAGACAATGGTTACGACATTCAAGATTATTATGGTGTAGATAAACGTTATGGATCCAGTGGCGATTTTGTAGAATTTATGCATCGTGCGGATAAGTCAGGTATCAAAGTGATCTTCGACCTCGTAGTAGATCATACTTCTAATGAACATCCCTGGTTTAAACAGGCAGAAAGTGATGTAAACTCCCCTTATCGCGACTGGTATATCTGGTCCAAAAAGAAACCAAAACATATTAATGAAGGAATGGTTTTTCCCGGAGTTCAAAAAACAGTATGGACTTATAATAAGCAAGCTGCAGCTTATTATTTTCACCGCTTTTACAGCTTTCAGCCAACATTAAATATGGATAATGAAGCAGTAAGAACAGAAGTGCGAAGAATAATCGGCTACTGGCTTCAGCTTGGTGTTGCCGGCTTTAGAGTAGATGCGGTACCTTTTCTTCTTGAATCTTTCAATCCTGACAAAGGAAAATCGGTTATGCATTTTGAATATCTGAAAGAAATGCGGCGTTTTATGCAATGGCGCAGAGGTGACTCTGTTTTTTTGGGTGAAGCAAATGTTTTACCGGAAAACAGCAAAGAATATTTTGCCGATGGAGATGGCTTGCATTTGATGTTTAACTTTTATGTAAACCAACATTTGTTTTATACACTTGCAACGGCTGATACTGCACCATTGATAGATGCGCTTGAAAAGACAAAGAAATTACCGCCAACAGCCCAATGGGCACATTTCCTGCGCAATCATGATGAACTTGATTTAGGCCGGCTTACTGAAGAACAACGACAAAAAGTATTTGCTCGTTTTGCACCGGAAAAAGATATGCAATTGTATGAGCGTGGCATACGTCGTCGGCTTGCACCCATGCTCGGAAACCGGCAACAGATAGAACTTGCCTACAGCCTTTTGTTTTCTCTTCCGGGAACACCGGTTTTATATTATGGTGAGGAGATAGGTATGGGTGAAGATCTTGAACTTGAAGAAAGAGCTCCGGTTCGCGGCCCAATGCAATGGTCAAATGACTACCAGGCAGGCTTTTCCAAATCGGAAAAAACCGTGATGCCAATAATGAAAAATGGCCCTTATGCTTATACACATGTAAATGTGGAAAGACAACGCCGCGATCCTGATTCCTTATTGAACTGGCTAACAGCCCTGATCCGTTTACGTAAAGAGTGTCCTGAAATCGGCTGGGGCGAATGGCAAATACTCAATGTTGGCATAAGCACCGTACTATGCATGAGTTATACATGGAAAGGCAACTCCCTCGTTGTGCTGCATAATTTTGATGAAAAGCGATATGAAGTGAAATTGAAACTGCAGAAAACTAATGGCAAAAACCTGATAGATCTTCATAAAAATGGTACTAGCTATGCAGACGAAAGTTGTGTGCATAAGATAACGATAGAAGCTTATGGTTACAGGTGGTTTCGCGTAGGAAATCTTAGTCACTTACTTGAAAGGAGGAAAGAATAAAACGTTATTTGTAATAACGTTCTTATAATGCCGGAAGCGTTTTATTTTTCATTTTTATTAAGCCGGCTAAGAACTTTTTACTCAGCTTCGTTGTGTCACTCACTTCAAAGCCATTTTCTCTCTATTCAGCATAAAATCTCAAAATTACTGTAGTGTTGCAAAAACTTTTTTTATGGATACAAGAGAAATGTATAACAAGTGGGCAGAACAATACGATACTAATTATAACAAAACCCGTGACCTTGAAGCCTTTGCTTTGCGTTTAACTTTATCTGATTTTTCATTTGATAATTGCCTTGAAATTGGATGCGGCACGGGAAAAAATACACAATGGCTCATCAATAAAACAAATCATATTACCGCAGTAGATCTTTCTGAAGAAATGTTGTCAAAGGCAAAAGAAAAGACCGTTTCAGATAAGATTGAATTCATTCAGGCAGATATAAACGAGGAATGGTCTTTCATTCATCAAAAATATGATCTTATAACCTTTTCTCTTGTTCTCGAACATATTGAGAATCTCCAATTCATTTTTCAAAAAGCAGCAAAAGTTTTAAATGAAAATGGTCGTTTGTACATTGGAGAACTACATCCATTTAAGCAATACACCGGAACTAAAGCAAGATTTGAAACTGAAGAAGGTTTACAAATTGTTACCTGTTACAACCATCATGTTTCAGATTTTATACAGGCTGCAAAGCAAAACGGATTGATAATAGAAGAAGTGAAAGAGTATTTTGATGATAACGATCATTCAACAATTCCAAGAATACTTGTATTGATTTTTAGAAAATAGAAATAACTGTATTACATCTTCTAACTTCTGTCTCCCAGCTTCTTCAAATTATTGCGCCACCCTTGCAGGTGTTTTAGTTGTTGTTCTGATATTTTTTATAACGCCAGATTTTGTTTTCCTGTTGCGTTGAATAATACTCATCGCCAATCCAACCATCATTACAACAATAC
>JAEZRL010000146.1 GCA_023440945.1 Bacteroidota bacterium | reverse complement strand
TTGATTGCAACAGGAACTTCCTGTCGTGATTGTTTTTCTCTTGAAGCCGAAACAACTACTTCATTCAAATTAATGAAAGAAGGTTGTAATGCAACAGTTATATTTCTACCTGATTCTATTGCGATAGCTTTATCTGCATAACCGGTAAAGGAAACAAAAAGACTGTCAATATCTTTATCAGAAGTAAAGCTAAATACACCTTTCGAATTAGTAATAATGGGTTTTGAACCTTCTCCTGCGCTTATTGTTGCGCCTGTTAATGCAACATTTGTTATGGCATCGGTTACAATTCCATGAACTGAGGTTTGAGAATAGGTTAAAGTGAGTGCACCTGAAAGCAGCACACATAGACACGCATGTTTATACATGACAAGATTTTAAGTGAGGTAATGTTGAGATCGAAAAAGAATAATTAATGTGTGTCAGGCAAGAGGGGGGTGAAAAATGGCTTTTTCTACGCCGGAAGAATAAGAGGCATTATAGTTATCAAACTGCTGTGTAACAATAATAGTTGCAGTGGAAGAAGGATGGAATATTTCTTCAACAAGAAAAGCTGATCCTTCTACTTTTGTTTTAAGATCGGCAGAAACAGGTGATGAATCCTGCTTGCTTTGTTTGCTTAGTTGTTTATTCAGATAACATTTGCCTTCGCAATGAGTTTCAGGCTTGTTCTTGTTCTCACATAAAGTTTTTGCAATAAAAGACCTGTTCCAGTAATAATCCGCCATCAGAAAATAGCTGCTGAAATTTTGCAGCAGGAAAAGCGAAAATAGAAATATGATAACTAATTGTTTCAAAAGCAATTTTTTATTGCGAACACAAAGGTAAAGCAGGTAAATGGATAAAAGATGATCATCGTCATGCCTGTTGCTGTTCTTAAAACATACGTAATAAATTAAAAAAGGTAACGCAATTACTTTGCCCTTTTTGTTTATGGTGCAAAAAGTACTTCAGTACAAGAGTGCGACGCAAGCAAAGCCAAATTGAAATACAAAAGCCGGGTACATAAAAATTCTAATCTTTCCATAAGAACGGAAAGAGAATAAGAGCAAGAAAAACAACGAGGATATCAAAACCAATTAACAGCAAAACCATTTGTGTTAAGCCACCCTGCACAACAGAGGCAAATGCTACTTTGGCAATTTTTGATAACAACAATAATTGTGGCAAAATAACGGGAAAACCCATGATAGCCATTAATGCAGCTTGTTGCTGTGCTTTTGCTGCAATGGCTGCAAGAAAAGTAAATACAAGGCTTAAACCTATGCCACCTAAACAACTGATACCAATAAAACGAAGCATGTTGTTGATGGGATTGCCAAGCAGCAACATGAAAATAAGCAAGGTTAATACGGTCATCGCGATCATTAATATCGCGTTGAAAATAAGTTTTGAGAGAATAAAATCTTTGGCACCTGCAATAGAATAAAAATATAACATACGCCCATTGTTCTCCTGCAAAAAACTTTTAGCAACGGCGTTTACGCAAACAAATAACTGGATGATCCAAAAGAGGCTGTTCCAAACAACGTCTTCCGGCGTACCCATTGTTAGGTATACTACAAAAATGGTGGAAGCTACGTATAAGATAATACCATAAAAAGAATACTGCTGACGCACTTCAAGCAGCAGATCTTTTTTTATTAGTGCGTAAATATGTGCAAGGCTTTTAGTCAAAATTGAAGGGTTTGTAAAGAAGAAATCTTTTTAAAATGCAGGTCATTGGTTATAAGCGTAGCATTGTAATGTTGAGCAGATGCAGCTATAATAGCGTCGGGAAGTTTTATTCTATAATCAGACCTAACTTTCGCAATTCTTTCGGTTAAAGGATTTGCCTCACTATAAATAAGATTAATTATTACAACACGTTGAAGAAAAATTCTGAAAACTTCCTTATTCAAATTGGATAATTGTGAGAAGGAATTGAATTCAATAATGCTTATAACAGATATACCAAGCCAATTTGCCCGGGAAATAATATCTTCAACAGTCTTACTCCCATTTAAAAGAGTAATTATAGCATTTGTATCAAGAAAATATCTAGTCCCATTCATCTCTTAATCTTCTTTGTTCCGCAACTGCATCTCCTTTCCATTGTAGTTTACCAACGAGATCTGAGAAATCATATTTCTTTGTTTTGTCTTCTTCTGCTTTTTCTTCTAAAGGCAATACGATTACTTCTAATTTCCGGTTACGATATTCTTCAGGTATAGCAATTGTTAACTGATCTGAAGATGTTTCCACAATTTTTCTTACTGCTTCCATAACTTTAAAATTACAAATTATATCACAGGTCTTCATAGTAACATTTACGGCAGCGTGGTTCATACACATCTTTCTCACCCAAAACAACCTGGCCATTTTGTTCTGTTTTCCGGTAAGAAATATTCGCAATATTCCCGCATTTTATGCAAATCGCATGCAGCTTGGTGATATAATCTGCAACAGCCAAAAGCTGTGGCATCGAGCCAAAAGGTTTGCCTTTATAATCCATATCAAGACCCGCTACAATTACTCGAACACCTTTCAAAGCAAGTTTCTCACAAACTGCCACGATCTCGTTATCAAAAAACTGTGCTTCATCAATACCAATCACATCTGCATCCTGTGCTAACAATAATATCTCCTGTGAATTTTCAATCGGCGATGACATAATTGAATTTGCATCATGACTAACAACTTGTTCTTCATTATAACGTACATCAACTTTTGGTTTGAAAATCTCCACTTTTAAATTAGCGATCTTTGCTCTTTTTAACCGGCGGATCAATTCTTCTGTTTTTCCGCTGAACATAGAGCCACAGATAACTTCTATCCATCCTCGTCTCTCGTTTATAAAAGCAGGTTCAATAAACATTTGCAAAACTTATATCAGTCAATGAAAACCTCGTTAACTTTATTTTTGATTTACTAATCCCCAAAAGTATTTATTCTCATGGAAAGATTAGGCGTATTGATCAATAAGTTGCAGGAACAATTTCAGCAACACGAAGACCTGGAGAAATTAACCATTACTGCACAAATGTTATTGGCAGAGTTAGACAGGCAAAAAACTTCAGAAGCGAATAATTCTCATCGTAAAATATCTGTAGTGATGCCTGCCAATCGTTCGTATACAAACGTTGTACAAACTACAGAAATACCATCAGTTAATCAAATACATGAACAAGAAGCTGAAGAACCGGCTAAACCAATAGAACCCGCGAAAATTGAAACACAAACAACACCAGTTGAAAAGCCAGATTATTTTAATAAAATATTCGATCCTGTTCATGAAGTGCCGACATTAACACATCAAACAAAAAATAAAACTGAATTGAATGATGTAATGCTGAACAACCAGTTAAGCATGAATGATAGGTTGAAAACGGAAAAAACAGAACTCGCTGCTACATTAAAAGATGCACCGATAAAAGATCTGCGAAAAGCGATTGGTATAAACGATCGTTATTTATTCGTTAATGAATTATTCAGGGGTGATGAAACGATGTATGAGAGAAGCATTAAAACCATCAATGCCTTCAGCATTTTAGCAGAAGCAGAATTTTGGATTCAGCGTGAACTAAAGTTGAAATTGGGATGGGATGAAGAAAATGAAACGGTTCATTTTTTCGATAAGCTGGTAAGAAGACGTTTTGCCTGAATATATGCTACGATTTTTTCTGTGGCGCCTGTTTTGTTTTTTACATAATTGCCTGCGGCATTGGATGCCTGTGAATAGAAGGTTTCGTTTTGCAGTAACTCGTTGAACAGTTCTTCCAGTTCAAGTGCATTTGCAATGCTGAAAGCACCACCCACTTCGATCAGCTCTGCTGCTTCAACGTATTTTTCATAAACAGGACCAAACACAACAGGTTTATTATATACTGCAGCTTCTAAAACATTGTGTACGCCGTCGCTACCAAAAGCGCCGCCAACATAACAAATGGTTGCGTAATTGTATAATTTACTCAGCATGCCGATGTTATCTATAATAAGTGTGTTTACAGGAGAACTACTATTGAAATCATACTCAGAGAACAAAACAGATAGCCTGTATAAACTTTTGCATTCCTGCAAACGGTCTTTACTGATATCATGCGGAGCAATAATAAAACGCATATCAGGGTGCGTATTTACAAAATGATCCAGTTCTTCATCATCTTCGGTCCAGGTGCTGCCCGCAACAATGACGGTCTTACCGTTACAAAAACTTCCTACTTTTTCTATTGAATGAAACTGAGCAGCAATTTCACTCACCCTATCAAATCTTGTATCTCCGCTTACTGAAATATTATTTATGTGGTTTGATCGCAAAAGTGAAGCAGCTTCTTCTGTTTGAACAAATAAATGCGTGAAACATCTCAACATCTCTCTGTGCAAATCACCATACCATTTAAAGAAGGGCTGATCTTTTCTAAAGATTCCGGATATCAGCAACAAAGGAATTTGCTTTTGTTTGGATAGTGTTAAATAATTATACCAGAACTCATACTTCACAAATAGAATCAAAGACGGATTTACTATCTCTAAAAATTTCTTTGCATTCTTTTTTGTATCGAAAGGCAGATAAAAAATCCAATCTGCTTTTTCATAATTCTTGCGCACTTCATAACCCGAAGGCGAAAAAAAAGTGAGAAGGATTTTGTGTTCAGGATAGAGCAGTCTCAGTTTTTCTATTACGGGTCTCCCCTGCTCAAATTCACCTAATGAAGCACAATGCACCCAAACAACAGGAGAAGTGTTTTCAGAAAAAGCATTTTCAAGTTTTGAAAAAATCCCTTCCCTTCCTTTTAACCATAATGCTGCTTTTTCATTAAAAGGCGCAATAAGTCGGGCAGACAGTACATACAATTGTATGAAAATGGAATAGATTAATTTTTGCATACGCTTATTAGCAAAGTAAAAGATATTTTACTGCCATATAACTGAAAATAGCTGCTCTTAAGGCGAAGCACACTTCAGCTTTCTTTGCATTAACTTTGCGCAAATTTTGAAGTGAGGATGGTGTATCTTACAAGGCTAGAACATTTTAATGCTGCCCATAAACTGTATAATCGCAAATGGAGCAAGGAAAAAAACGAGGAAGTCTTTGGTGCTTGTGCCAACGAAAACTGGCACGGTCATAATTTCGAGTTGTTCATTACCGTTAAGGGTGATCCGGATGCAGACAGCGGCTTTTTGATGGATGTAAAAAAACTGAGTAAACTTATACGCGAAAAGGTTATCAGTAAAGTTGATCACCGAAACCTGAACCTCGACGTTGATTTTTTAAAAGATAAAATGTGTAGCACCGAAAACCTTGCTATCGGCATCTGGAATGAATTGGCTTCGTATCTTCCCAAAGAAGTTCAGTTACATTGTGTTAAAATTTATGAAACACCGAGAATTTATGTTGAATATTTCGGTAACTAATTTCTCATTTCATACTCTGTTTATTTAATTTTTTCACTTTCATCACTAATTTGGGTACGATTTCTTCTTTATCATTTTATGTTGATTTAAACAAAAGAAGAAGTACATTATCGGGTAATATTCGTAAATTTGTACCAGGAACTGATGAGATTGAAAAAGCGGAAAAGTCAGTTCAAGCTCTGTTACCGACGTTCTTTCTTTCTTTTTGTTTGGCACTTGAACAGCACACTTCTGTTACAGTACCTTACAATCGGTAATTGAATCACTTGACAACTATTTACAGAATTAAAAATTTGATTGTCACTTGCATTGCAGTTGAAGTGTGCGACGCAACGGAAGATAAATTAATGTTCTGAAGTTGGGTTCACAAAAAAACATTTGACAACAGAAGCAATTGAATATGGATAAAAAAGTTGCCGTTTACAGAAAAGAACATTTTAATGCTGCTCACCGTTTGCATGTTGCAAATTGGACTGATGAGCAAAACAATAAAGTGTTTGGTAAATGCAACAACCCTAATTATCACGGGCATAATTATGAACTGATAGTACGCGTAGCTGGTGTTCCGGACGCAACTACAGGCTTTGTAATGGATTTGAAGTTGCTTAGTGATATTATAAAAGAAGAAGTTATTGAAAAATTTGATCATAAAAATCTGAACCTTGATACTGCCGAATTCAAGCAGCTTAATCCTACAGCAGAAAACATTGCAACGGTAATTTTTGATTTGCTTAGACCGAGGATAGACGAGCGTTTAGAGTTAAAAATAACCTTATATGAAACAGAAAGAAATTTTGTGGAATACCCAGCATAACGGCGATGGCAATGAACCTGGAGAAAGGGAACATAAGCACAAACCTTACATTGAGCTGAGCGATGTTACTATTGATGATATTGGCGATAACCACGTATCCACTTCTGTTAATACACCTCTCAAAGAAGATGCTTTTGTGATGAGTGAAGACGAGAAAATTGAAAAAATACAGGAGCATTTTGAAGAGATAATGAATATACTTGGGTTGGATTTAACAGATGATAGTTTAAAAGGGACTCCGCGTCGTGTGGCAAAAATGTACGTGAAAGAAATATTCAGCGGACTTAATCCCGCTAATAAACCCGCTATCACTTTGTTTGACAATAAATACCAGTACAATCAAATGCTGGTGGAAAAAGATATTTCTTTCTTCAGCAATTGCGAACATCATTTTGTACCCATTTTTGGCAAAGCGCATGTAGCTTATATAAGCAGCGGTAAGGTTATCGGCCTGAGTAAACTCAATCGTCTGGTTCAGTATTTTGCCAAACGTCCACAAGTGCAGGAAAGGCTTACTATGCAAATTGGTAAAGAATTACAGAAAGCATTGCATACAGATGATGTAGCTGTTGTAATAGATGCCAAACACATGTGTGTTGCAAGTCGTGGTGTAAACGATATTACATCTTCTACCGTTACCGCTTTTTATGGCGGGAAGTTTAAAGAAGAATCAACAAAAGCGGAGTTTCTGAAATATATTGATGTTAAAACAGAGTTTTAAAACTGATTTATCACAAAGGGTTGAAGCGGGCAATTGCCCGCTTTTTTTATAAAGATGAAAATGTGATCGGTTTTATCAGTTTTTATTCAATAGCCAGAACATCCATAAGACAAACAATAACATCAGGATAATAAACGTAAGATTATTTTGGATTTTTCTCGCATTTTCTTCCTTACTGTTATCGCTGGCCTTATAAATATTGTTATTGTCGAGATAAAACCATTGCGCAAAAGGAAAATCAGGAAAGTTCTTGTGGAATAAGATTGCCTTTACAATTACAAGCGCCAAAACGAGGGCTAAAATGCCAAGTTCAATAGATAATACAGTGTTCATAATGATAGGGATTAAGGACTATAAATATAATGAAAAAACGGCTGCTTTCTATTAAAATGCCTGCGGTTACAGCCTTTTGTCTGATTTGAACAGCGCAACAAATTATAAAAACAGGAAAAAAGTAAATTTTAAAGGAATAAATATCTTTTTGTTTATTCTCTTTTAGTTATGAATGAATAAGTTAAGTTTGTATATAAAACGCTAACAAAATGAAATACCTTTTAACCATTCTCGTTTTTACGGCTTTAGGCAGCACTGTTTCTGCACAACATTCACTTACAAAACTCTGGACAACTGACAGTACACTTATCACTCCGGAATCTGTTTTGTACGATGGCCAGCAAAACGTCTTATTTGTGTCTTTGATAGATGGCGATGCTTCTGCAAAAGATGGCAAAGGCGGAGTTGCAAAAGTGGGTCTTGACGGTAAGATCATTAATGCAAATTTTACAACCGGTTTAAATGCGCCAAAAGGATTGGGCCGTTATGGTAACAACCTCTATGTTGCTGATATTGATGAAGTGGTAGTGGTTGATATAAATTCCGGTAAGATAAAAGAAAAAATCCCGGTTGAAAGTGCAACATTTTTAAATGATGTGTCTGTTAACGCTGCCGGGGATGTATATGTTTCCGATTCAAGGACCGGAAAGATCATCACGATCAAAAATGGCAAGGCAAGCACTTATATTGAAGGCTTGACTGGACCAAACGGTGTACTGGCGGTTGACAATAATTTGTACGTGCTGGCAAGTGGCTCTTTATTAAAATATGACGCACAAAAAAAGATGACAACTATTGCAGAAGGAATGGATAAAAGCACAGATGGTGTTGAGCAGGTTATGCCTGGAGAATTTCTTGTTTCTTGCTGGAGTGGCATTGTTTATTATGTGAAGGCAGATGGCAGCAAGCAGGTCTTGTTTGACACAAGAGATCAAAAGATAAATTCTGCGGACATTGGCTACGATGCTGCGAAGAAAATTGTTTACGTACCAACTTTTATGAAGAATAGTGTAGT
>JAEZRL010000123.1 GCA_023440945.1 Bacteroidota bacterium | reverse complement strand
ATATTATACCAGGCAAGTTTTGCACGGTTCTTACCATAATTCAGGTCATTGGTTAAAGTTGCTTCAGGAAACAAACCATTTCCCTGGGGTGTTGAGGCCAAAACCCATGAAATGAAGGGAAAACGCAGATCAATACTGCTGCGTGTTCCTTCGAAATCATCAATATAAATTAAGCCTTCACCTCCTTTTCCTATTTGAGGTGGATGACCTGGTTTCATTACCGCCGCCTCGCCATAAGCATTGATTGAACTGGTAGCTGTTGTATTATAAAAAGGAAGTTTATTTAATAAACGTGTTAGGCCGGGCAATTCTGAATTATAATTGAAGTCAACACCATACATGCTGTTGCGAATGGGATCTTCGCCATAATTCATTTTCGTGAAGAACGGACGTTCGCTTAAACGCTCCATGGTTGCACCGAGCGTTAATTTTTTTGAAGCAAGATAGTCCAGCCTCAATCCTAAAAAACTCCGTTGCTGGATATTAAATGTTGCATTGTTTTCATAAGAAACATTCACCGGCACGCCGGAATTAAGAATGGCCTGATTGATAATTTTTAATGTTCCAAGGTTATAATCAATGATGTAATCAGTGTTTTCCTGTAAAATTTGTCCGCCTGCTGTTACGGTTACCGAACCCTGCGGAATATTGAAAGCGCCTAAATAAATTTCTGAGGAGGAGCTTGCTTTCACCGTTCCCTGCACTTCAAACCGATTCAGGTTCGCATAGGTTTGAGCAATCGCTTTGATCGAATCGTATAATTGGTAATAAATGTATTTCTGCTTGAGCGCCGCAGGTTGCCCTGCAAAAGCCAGCGTATCAAGATCACGGCCAAAAGGTTCGAGTACCGGGAAAATGATTTTTCCCTGCTGGGAAAGTACGGTAAAACCATCTACATAATCCCATTGTCCATCAGGCAAAGGATCATTTCGGTTATTTAAGCGGTCAAGTTTTAAGATAGATAACAAAGGACGACCTTCCGCATCCGGGGCACTTTCGGGTAAGAATCTTTTTAATCCCCCGCTTGGCTCTGCATAAAAAACATTAAGATTGAAATCTTCCTGCTGCAAACCACCAACATCTAAAGAATAAACATTCTTCATCATCAAATCCCAGATAGGAAGATTAACCCTTTGAGAAGTTGCTTTCAACAATTTCAAAAACAAAACCTTTTGAACACCTTGTGTAGAATCTACCGCAACGTCCTGTGAAAATTCACCAACCTGGTAAACCCTTCCATTGTACGTGTATTGATAAGCAACTGCAAGCACTTCATCAGGTTGCAATTGCTGGTTTAATGAAATAAATCCGGCTTGAGGATTGAGATAATATTCGTTTGGTGCTAACTGGCGGGCAAATGTTTTTTCATAATCTTCTACCGGCTTCATCCCTCTTGCAACAAGAATGCTATTTATGGCAGAAGGATTGCGGTTAACCTGGCTGGAAGTAAGAAAAGAATAAAGATCATTTGAGCCGTTATCAGGCAATTGATTTGTTGTTAGTGAATGTACAACCGGGTTATAAGGATTCGTTTCACCCAAATCCATTAAACCCACAATATCTCTTGCCTGCGTGGTTGCCCCTACCCTGTTTGTAACCCAAACTTCCATTCGCAATATTTGCACCTGGCTGTTAACAACAGGCAAAGTGCTCATCACCTTGTTATAATTATTTCTGAAATACTGACCTAATAAAAAATGCCTGTTCTCATCATAATCATCCATTCTTTTTTCTACCGCTTGTGATAAACCGCCACCTTGCAAAGTGAGTGATTGCTTTTGTGAACGCTGGTTAGCCAAAGCCGCTGTTACAAACAATTTTCCAAATTGTAATTGTGTTTTTATACCAAATAAACTCTGAGCACTTGACATCAAAGTTCCTTTGGTTTGAAAAGAAATGTTACCTGCTTCAATGGATTTGATAATCTCATCATCCATTCCTTTATAATCAAGCTTAAGCTGGTTTTCGAAATCAAAATTGGCAAGCGTATTATAATTGATCGGCAGTTTTAATTTATCACCAATATTCGCCATCACGTTCAGATTGGTGTTCATATCAAAATCAAAACCACCATTCTTCCTGGCACGTTCAGGCAAAGTAGGATTTTTTATATTTTGCCCCTGGTAACCAAGTTGAAGATCCACATTACCCTGTGGTTTTATATCCACCTTCATCCCATTTGGACCAACGCCAAAAATGCGATCAAAGAGCCTGTCATACACCTGCATCTTCGGTCTTGGTTGCTTATAGTTTAAAATGCTCAGTGTTTTTGCACGATTATTAAAATATTCAATTTCGTTCTGCCTGCCTTGTAGTTTAAGAAATTCATCAAAAGTGAGATAAGTCGGTTTGCGATAATAGGTATTGCCGATCTTTTCAATAATATAATATTGATTGGTTTTAGGATCGTACTCAATATCTCTTTGAATGATGGAAGTATCGCTAAGATCGAAAGGGTTACGATTTCTCCAGGAAAAGGGGTCGCCTCTTCTGTCTTGCAAGGGAAAACGAAGTGAGTCGGATGCAGTGGCAGCAGTATCTTTCTGTTGCGCCATCACACCGGAAAAAATCGCCAACAAAACAGTCAGCAATAAAAAACGAAAATTAAAAAACGTAGAGATCAATGTCAGCCAGCTCTGGTTAAGTAGATTTTTCTGCTATAAGCTTACAGGTTTTTCAATGACAATTTAATGATTTCTTCGACACTTGTGTTATCTGTTACCGACTGAAGCACTTTTTTTAATACTGTTTCTGCTGCCGGCCTTGCAATACCAAGAGACACCAAAGCATTAAACGCATCCTGCTCTTTTGTATTGTTTATAACGGAAGAAGTTGTAAAAGTTTCGGCAGAATGTTTGCTCAGCTTGTCTTTCAGTTCCACTATCAGCCTTTCTGCTGTTTTTTTTCCGATGCCTTTTACGCTTTCAAGCTGCCTTACATTTCCCTGGAGGATGGCTTTTACCAGTTCATCCGGCCGCATACCTGATAACATCATTCTCGCTGTAGAAGCGCCAATGCCTGAAAC
>JAEZRL010000118.1 GCA_023440945.1 Bacteroidota bacterium | reverse complement strand
TTTGTAAGCGGCAGTGGGAAAAAAATTCTACATGTACTTCAATAATTTATCGTTAAAAAACTAAGAAAAGGTTATTTACAACGCTTTTCGCTTTATTCTTCGTTTATGAACATCAGGCATGAAATTTTGAATAACAAAATGCCATCTTCAGAATTGAAAATAAGATGATGTGTTTTCATGTTTGATAATAATCTTAAAGTTAATAACGTAAAAAAGATAGCAGTATTAAGAGCAAATGCTTTGGGGGATTTTATTGTCATTACGCCTGCATTAAAAGCATTGCGTAATGCATATCCGCAGGCAGAAATTATTTTGCTGGGAAGACAATGGCACAAAGATTACCTGTTGAAAGGCAGGTGTGAAGTTGACAAAGTAATTGTTGTTCCTGCAATGAAAGGAATTGTTGAAGAAAATGGTTGTAGCGAGGATAACAAAACAACTGATGTTTTTTTTGAAGCAATGCATGAAGAGCAGTTTGATGTTGCGATAAATATGCAGGGAAGCGGGTTTTATTCTAATCGTTTTATAAAAAGAACAGGTGCAAAAGTTACGATCGGTGCTGCAGAAGAAAATGTTGAAAAGCCTGATTGTTTTACAAACTATTATTATTATCAAAGTGAGCTGATTCGTTTTTTAGAAATAGTGAAATTGATTGGCGCTGAAACAACATATCTGGAACCTCGTATAAATGTTTTGCAAAGAGATGAAGAAGAAATTGCAGCATTAGATCTTTTACCAACAAAACCTTTTGTTGTATTACAACCTTGTGCTGTTGATATAAGAAGAATGTGGCCTTTGGATAATTATCCTGCTCTTGCAGATGCATTGAAACAAAGAAATATAGAAGTTGTTTTTTCGGGCTCAGCAAATGATGAAAATGCCGTTGATAGCATTATCGCTTCCATGAAAAGTAAAGCGATAAATACTTGTGGAAAATTAAGCATCGGCGGATTAACAGCTTTGCTTGCAAAAGCATCTTTGGTTATAGGTGCGGATACCGGCCCTTTGCATTTGGCAAGAGCTGTAAACACACCAACAGTTGGTATTTACTGGGCGCCAAATTTAATAAACTGGGGACCGGTTACAAGAACATTACATCGTCCTGTTGTATCATGGAATATGGCTTGCCCGATTTGTGGAATTATACCAAATGATCCATATCCGTTTGAACCAAAAAATCATTGTGCGCACAACATTTCTTTTGTAAGAGATATTACTGTTGAACAGGTTTTATTACAGGCTGATATTTTATTGAAACAGGTTTTGAATGTGAAATCAAAGCTGAATAGAGAACAGAACGTACAAGTGAGTGACACAACAAAAGCATCATAATTATTCTAAGCTGGCAACAAAAAAGTATTTAAAAATATAAAGGAGTTATGGAAAGATTACGTGTATTAACCTGGCATATTCACGGAAGTTATTTGTATTATTTAACACAAACGCCCTGCATCTTTTATTTGCCTTACAAAAACAGCAAAGAAGAGGGTTATGGTGCAAGAACACCAAGCTTTCCATGGGGTGATAATGTGATTAGTGTGCCTGCAGAAGATGTAAAGAATTTGGAGTTTGATTGCATTTTATTTCAGTCGAAAAAAGCATATCTCGAAGATCAATATGAATTATTGAGTGAGGAGCAGCGTGCCTTACCAAAAATTTATTTGGAGCATGATCCGCCACGTGAAGTGCCAACGGATACAAAGCATGTTGTAGATGATCCGGAAATGTTGCTGGTGCATGTAACGCATTTTAATAACCTCATGTGGGCTAACAACAGAACACCTTCAATGGTTATTGAGCATGGTGTGATGGTTGATCCAAATGTTCAATATTCCGGTGAACTTGAAAAAGGAATCGTTGTTATAAATGGCATTAAAAAAAGAGGAAGAAGATTGGGACTTGATGTATTTGAAAAAGTGCGAAAAAAAGTACCGCTTGATATTGTTGGAATGTTCTCTGAAGAAGTTGGAGGTTTAGGTGAGATCAATAACAGGCAATTAGCTGAGCTTACAGCAAAGTATCGTTTCTTTTTTAATCCTATCCGTTATACAAGTTTAGGCTTATCTGTTTGTGAAGCAATGATGACAGGCATTCCGGTTATTGGCCTCGCAACAACAGAAATGGTTGTGACGATTAAGAATGGTTATTCAGGCTACGTGCATACAGATGTTGATTTTTTAATAGCGAAAATGAAGATGTTGTTAGATGATTATTCAAAGGCAGAGCAACTTGGAAAAGGTGCCCAACAAACAGCAAATGAAAAATTTAATATTGAAAGATTTAAGAACGATTGGCTGCAAACGTTTCAGCAAGTTGTAAAGAGAAACATTCTATCGGTTGCGTAAAGAAAACAAAGAACAATTTTTTATAACAATTTAAAATAAAAACAAGCTAACAACTATGAACAGCGTAAATGGTAAAGTAATCGTAGTAACGGGTGGCGGACAAGGTTTAGGCGCGGCAATTAGCAGAACACTCGCACAGGATGGCGCAACTGTAATTCCGGTAGATGTAAAAGCAGAGAAACTGGATAAAATAGTTGAAGAAATTAAAAAAAACGGTGGTAAAGCAGAAGGTTTTGCAATGAATGTTGCGGATGAAAAAAATGTGCAGGATGTTATTCAAAAGATTATTGATAAATATGGTAAAATTGATGTTGTTATCAACAATGCAGGTGTAGATCATACTTATTCTATTGAAGAGTTAACTCATGCACAATGGCACCAGGTGATTGATGTAAATCTTACAGGACCTTTCAATGTTTCAAAAGCTGTTTACTCGCATTTAAAACAAAATGGTGAAGGACATATCGTTAACATCGCTTCTACTGCGGCTAAGCGTGCCTGGCCAAACGCATCTGCTTATCATGCCAGTAAATGGGGGCTTCTTGGCTTTACCCACGCACTTCATACCGAAGCAAGACAAGACGGTATTAAAGTAACCGCTGTTGTTGCAGGTGGCATGCAAACACCTTTTATTTTAGAGCGTTTTCCCGATGTTCCTTTAGATGTTTTGCAGGATCCGAAAAACGTTGCAGAAACAATTAAATATGTTTTATGCCAACCTAAAGAAACTGTAATTCCTGAAGTGATGGTAATACCGATGAAGGAAACTTCCTGGCCATAGAGCAATAAAAAGCGGCGTAGTTTTTGCTTTTTTTAGGAGTTCCCTTATAAGCAAATCTAACATTATGAAAACGCTACTACGTTATGCTTGCCTTGCTATTCTTGTTTCAATAGCAGCTTTAATTAATTCATGTTCAAAAAATAATAACACAGAACCAGGTGTTTCAGCTACTCAAACAGTTTCTCTTTATCTTACTGATGCACCTGGTGTTTTGCAAAATGTTTATATAGATATCAGATCTGTTGGTGTGGCAATTGACACCTGTAAATCTCATCAGGATGATTTTAGCGAAATAGATGAAAATGAAGACCAGGATTGTTTGTTCTGGAGTGATCTTGACATGGAACCCGGTGTTTATGATATTCTTGAACTGCAGAATGGTGTTGAGAAGTTGCTTGCAAACGGACAGGTTCCAAAGGGTAATGTGAAACTGATAAAAATAAAATTAGGTGATAAGAACAGCGTTGTAAGTGATGGAAAAACATATCCTTTAAAAGAGGCGGGTAATCTATCTATCGTCTTACGTTTGAAAGGGAATGAATGGGACAGGATCGAGAATTCACACATTAGATTATGGCTTGATTTTGATGTATTTCGTTCCATCATCAACATGAATGGAGAGTTCAAATTGAAGCCTTTTATACACTTCTTTAATGAGAACACAAGAGCAAGAATAAAAGGTAATGTGCAGCCACTCGAAGCCATACCTGTTATAACTGTCTTCAATAATGCAGATACAGCGATAGCAATGCCTGGAATGACAGGCGAATTCAAAATAAGAGGATTAAAGCCGGGTACCTACACTGTAATGATCAAAAGTCTTAATAATTATAAAGACAAGATCATTCAGAATGTAACCATCGAAGCCAAGAAGGAAACTGATCTTGGTTCGATAACTTTAAAGAAATAATTGTTTCAGTACACATTCAAACCATAATTCTTGCAATAACGGTTAGGAATTTTGTTACCAGCTTTTGTATTACTATTGAGCATCGTTGTGTCACTCACTTGAGCGCCTTGTTCTTTAATCAATTTTTTAAAAACTGGTTGGAGATGATACAACAAAGTGATTGAAACATAACATCAGCAAGCATTTGAGCAAGAGTATTTACAGGTTGGGCATCATTATTGTGTAAGGAAGTTTGTTGTAAACTAATGGAAAGCGGGTGTAATTTCACATCATAAATAACGCTTCTGTCGTTATTCACAAATTAGAATTTCATCTTTTTTCATATGGCAAGCAATCGTTAGAGGTCGTCTGTTTCTACAGATGACTTTTTTATTTTTGAGAATTTTAAAAATTTGTTTGCGGCTCAATAAAATTAAGTACCTGTATAAAAGCGTTATAGATTTTCCTGAGTCTTTCCGTGTTGGTAATTCCTTGTTCAATGATCAATTCAAGAAAGCATGCTTTCTCTGCACTATGCTCAATATGATGTTGCCTTATCGCAAACGAAAAATCTGTCTCAAAAGAAAGTACCACTTCTCTTATAAGATCATTTGATAGTAATGATTTTACTTTTTGCTCATCATTCGCCTGTACAATAGCATGGCTGTCAAACTCAGGATAACCTACAACAACATCCTGCATTCCAAAAAATTTTCCTGCTGCATCTAAAAATCCTTGCTGATAAATTCCAAACCTGAAATAATCTTCGCAAAAAAGTTTTGTACTGAAGGTTGTTGTTTCATAGCCACTTTCAAATCCTCCACCTAAATCAATATCAACAGTCATGTTTACTTGTCTCCCAAACTGGCTTATAATAATCTGGTATTGGAGCAAATCAGGATTTTCCGCAAATTCGTCGTCTACTTGTTTCCATACTTCCTCTTCATTTGTGCCGTATATAACTTTTTCTGCATCCATAATATTTATTTATGATTTTAAACTTCTGCAAATAAAAATCCCTTCATGTGAGAAGGGATTTTTATAATTTATCTGGAATTTGGTTGTCATCCAATTAACTATTTCGCTTTGATGGCAATACGCAAGTTAGAGTAGCGATACAGTTACTGAATGACAAGAAGGTTATTCAAATTTAAAAGCTAATATAAAGAAGGTTAAACATTTTACCAACAAATAAATTTTACAATGCAATTTGTTTTTCTGTCATCATTTTACGCAGGTTTATTAAACCATAACGCATTCTTCCCAAAGCAGTATTGATGCTGCAGTTGGTAACACTTGCAATTTCCTTAAAACTCATATCACCAAAATGGCGAAGAACGATTACTTCTCTTTGCTCTTCTGGTAAAAGATTGAGCATTTGATGCATTTTTTCGTGGCTTTGAGCACGCATCATTCTTTGTTCAGCATTATCTTCCACTACATGAATAACATCAAAAATATCCTGGTTATCCCCGGTTAAAATAGAAGGAGTTCTTTTCACTTTTCTAAAATGGTCAACACAAAGGTTGTGTGCTATACGCATTGCCCACGGTAAAAATTTTCCTTCTTCATTATAACGCTTGCTGCGCAATGTATCAATGATGCGGATAAATGTTTCCTGGAACAAGTCTTCAGCGAGGTATTTATCCTTTACAAGAAACAGGATAGAAGAAAAAAGCTTTTCTTTATATCGTGCAATTAATGATTCAAGGGCATATACGTTTCCATTTTGGAATGCCAGTATTAATTGCGTGTCGGTAAAATGATTAAATCTTCTCATAAACGCCTTCAATTAAGAATAAAAAATCAGTTTTTTAAAAGCTGTAAAAGAATTTCGAGTAGAAATTGAATAATAGGCGTTTGAGTTTTATGTGAAGACATTGTGAAATTAGCAAGAAGTTTTAACCAAAGTGTATGCCAACTGTAAAAAATTTGTGAATTAATGAATTTATAATTCCTTTTATTGGAACATTAGCGGAATTAAAGAGATTGAAATAACAGGCATCCTTCACCAAAGGAAAGTGAAAACCCGAGGTTTCATTATGACCTTGAAAAGTAATAATTATTTTTTTAGATGAAAGAAAGTAAGGTTAGTACGAAGAGAAATAAAATGGTAGTTTCAGAATCGTCCGAAAAAGATGCGATTATCGTAAAAGGTGCGAGAGTTCATAATTTGAAAGATGTAACAGTTGCCTTTCCAAGAAGTCAATTTATAGTTGTAACAGGCGTATCAGGAAGTGGTAAATCATCCCTTACCATTGATACTTTATTTGCCGAAGGCCAGCGGCGTTATGCAGAAAGTTTGAGCGCTTACGCAAGACAGTTCATGGCGAGAATGGTAAAACCGGATGTTGATTATATAAAAGGCCTATGTCCGGCTATTGCCATCGAGCAAAAAGTTATTACGCGAACGCCGCGAAGCACCGTTGGAAGCATGACGGAGATTTACGATTACCTGCGATTGCTGTACGCAAGAATAGGCAAAACTATTTCCCCGGTAAGTGGGAGAGAAGTAAAAAAAGATGATGTAGGCGATGTAATAAACGCGATGCAATTAATGCCATCAGGAAATAAAGTAGTGGTTCTTGTTGCGTTTAAACAACATTCAAAAAGAGATGTGAAAGAAGAGTTGAATATTCTTATGCAGAAAGGCTTTTCGAGAATGTATGTGAGGAAAATCAGCGATCAGTCATCAAGTAGTTCAGAAATATTACGGATCGAGGAATTGCTTGAGTTACCGGATAAAGAACGAAACGCAAAGTTAAGAGTTGATAATTCACCTGTCCGCACTCATAATACATCCATCCTTCACCCTTCACCTGCTTACGTCCTTATTGATCGTATTGTTACAAAAGATTTTGATGAAGATGACATTCATCGCCTTTCCGATTCTGTTGGAACTGCGTTTTATGAAGGTGAAGGCGAAGTATATCTTGAAGTAAATGGAAATGAATTACTGCATTTCAGCAATAAGTTTGAACTGGACGGAATACAGTTTGAAGAACCTGTTCCGAATTTGTTTTCATTTAATAATCCTTTTGGTGCCTGCCCAACTTGTGAAGGTTTTAGTCAGGTGCTTGGTATTGATCCTGATCTTGTAATCCCGGACCGCAGATTAAGTGTTTATGAAGGTGCGGTAGCACCGTGGAAAGGCGAGAAGCTTGGTTTATGGCGTGAGCACTTTGTAAAAAATGCGGCAAAATTTAAGTTTCCTGTACACAAACCCATTGCGGATCTTACAGATGACCAGTACAATACTTTATGGGAAGGCAATCAATATGTGGATGGAATTAATGATTTTTTCAAAGAAGTTGAGCAGAATTTATACAAGGTTCAGTACCGGGTGTTATTGAGCCGTTACCGGGGCAGAACGATGTGTCCTGATTGTAAAGGTTACCGTTTGCGGCCTGAAGCATTGTATGTGAAAGTGAATGGAAAGCATATTGGCGAATTATGCCAGATGCAGGTAAAAGATCTGAAAGAATGGTTTAATAAAATTTTACTCACACCAAGTGAGCAGCAAATTGCAAAACGTATTTTGATAGAGGTAAATCAGCGTTTGCAAACGTTGATTGATGTTGGCTTAGGTTATCTTACTTTAAATCGTTTGGCAAACAGTTTAAGCGGTGGCGAAAGCCAGCGCATACAGCTTACAAGAAGCCTCGGAAGCAATCTTACCAATTCTTTATATATTCTTGATGAACCTTCCATTGGTTTGCATTCAAGAGATACCGAAAGATTGATAAAAGTTTTGAAACAATTACGTGATCTGAATAACACTGTTGTGGTTGTTGAACACGATGAAATGATGATGCGCGAAGCAGATTACATTATCGATATGGGTCCCCTTGCTTCACATCTCGGTGGTGAAGTAATTGCCACCGGAAATTATGATGAGATAATCAGCAACCCGGAAAGTTTAACGGGCAAATATTTGAAAGGTGAACTGAAGATTGATGTGCCAAAAACAGTACGTAAATGGAACAGGAGCATTACAGTTGAAGGTGCAAGACAAAATAATCTTAGGAACATTAATGTACAGTTTCCTTTAAATGTTTTGTGTGTTGTAAGCGGTGTAAGCGGAAGCGGTAAAACAACGCTTGTAAAACAAATTCTTTATCCTGGCTTACGAAAAATAAAAGGTGAATTTGCAGATAAAGTTGGCTTTCATAAAGCGATAACAGGAGATGTTGACCATATAACGCAGATAGAATTGATTGATCAAAATCCCATCGGCAAATCTTCACGTAGTAATCCTGTTACTTATATAAAAGCTTATGATGAGATAAGAGACTTGTTTGCAAAACAACCTTTGGCAAAGATGCGTGGATTTCAGCCAAAGTTTTTTTCGTTTAATGTTGATGGAGGTCGGTGTGATGCATGTAAAGGAGAAGGTGAACAGGTTGTAGAAATGCAGTTTCTTGCAGATGTACATTTAACCTGCGAAGTATGTGGTGGTAAACGTTTTAAAGAAGAAGTGCTCGAAGTGACATATAAAGGAAAGAGCATTTATGATGTGCTGGAAATGAGTGTTGATGAGGCAATTGATTTTTTTAAAGATGAGAAAAATCTTGCTAAAGCTTTACAACCATTGCAGGATGTTGGTCTGGGTTATATAAAACTTGGACAAAGCAGTGATACCTTAAGTGGTGGTGAAGCCCAACGTGTAAAACTTGCCAGTTTTTTAGGAAGGGGAAAAGCACATGGACATATTCTTTTCATTTTTGATGAGCCTACAACAGGCTTGCATTTTCATGATATAAAAAAATTACTTGCGTCTTTTAATGCTTTAATAGAGCAAGGACATTCCCTTATTGTTATCGAGCACAATACAGATGTTATAAAAAGCGCAGACTGGCTTATTGATCTTGGTTCAGAAGCAGGCGATGCAGGTGGCAATCTTGTGTTTGCTGGTAAACCAGCGGATATTAAAAAAGTGAAAGAAAGTTATACAGGAAGATTTTTATAATGATGAAATTTACAAGCACATTTCATGGTGAAAATTCTTATTGCTCATAAACGAAGCGAATGTACAAGAGTGCGACGCAACTAAGTTTAATAGCAGTACAAAAGCTTGGCTCAAAAAAATTATTCTACAACCGTAATACAATCTTCATTTAATAAAGGAAGATTTTTAAAGCGAAGAATAATATTGGCTACAGCAACAATATCTCTCTGGCAGTATTCAACTATCCGTTTCAAATCTTTGTCGAAATAATAAACCTGCTGCCCCATACTTCCATCCATATCGGGTTTGGATGTGGGCACATCAAGCACATTTGCCAAAAGGTTGAGTGAAATATAGTTTTTATAATCGCCAAACTTCCACCATTGTAAAGTGTCAACCATGTTTACTTCCCAGGGTTTGGCACCATGCAAACAAAGGTATTCGGGCAGTGGAATTTGATTGATTAACATGCGGCGACATAAAAAAGGAATATCAAATTCCCGGATATTGTGACCACAAAATTGAAAGTCTTTGTTATAGTTGCAAAACTTTTGTGTAAGCTTTATAAATTCGTGCAACAATTGTTTTTCGTCGTCGTTATAAATGCTTTTAATCTTAAAACATTGTTGTTTTTTTTCATCTTCATAAAAGAAACCTGTTGAAATACATATCACCTTTCCAAACTCCGCCATTATGCCCGCTTTCTGAAGATAAGCGTCTTCAGGTGTGGTGTTTTCTGGCACAGTTTTGGAAATTTTTTGCCACCATAATAGCTGCCATTCGTCAGAAAGTAAATGAAACCCAGATTGTTGTGGTACAGTTTCAATATCTAAAACAAGTAAATTATTGATGGGAATGTTACTCAATTGATTTAAATTTAAACACAAAAAAACAAAAACATGAGTTACACTAATTATCCTTCTGCAGGCAACCCTCAGGAAAGATCCCAAGCACCGAAGGATAACCGTAAAGTGATCTACGGCATTTTAATCGCTGCCCTGTTAGGAACCTGGGGATATATAGTATATGATAAAAACCAATCTAAACAAAAAATTGATACGCTCCAAACACAATATACTTCTGTTGACTCTGCAAGAAGCGCAGTTGAACAGGAATACAATGGCGTGCTCGCAAGAATGGATTCTTTAACCGGAAGCAATACCCAATTACAGGGAGCTTTGGCAGAAAGAAAAGCTGAAATAGACAAGCTGAAGCAAAATATAAAAAGCGAATTAGGGAAGAAGAATGCGGACCTTTCCAGGGCAAGATCTATGATAGCTGAACTGAATGGAAAAGTGAATGATCTGCTGGCGCAGATAGAACAACTGAAACAGGAAAATCAGCAGCTGACTACGAGCAATCAGCAGCTTACTGTTGAACGTGATACATTAACTGCACAGAAAGCAAAATTGAGTCAGGACCTCACTACTACACAAACAGAAAAAGCACAGATAACAGATGTTGCATCTACTTTACATGCATCCAATATAAATATTGCTGCCATCAATGTAAAAGGAAATGGAAAAGAAAAAGCGACAACTACTGCTAAACGAGCAGATTTGCTGCGTATTTCTTTTGACATTGATGAGAACCGTATAACATCAAGCGGGACAAAAGAATTATATGTTGTAGTAACTGGTCCGGATGGAAAAGTTGTTACTATTCCTTCTGCCGGAAGCGGAACTTTTCAAACAAGAGATGAAGGTGAAAAGGTGTATACAACAAAAGTAGATGTACAATATGAACAAGGTCGCCGCATTCCTGTAAGTTTTGACTGGAAGCAGGATAACCGTTATCAAACCGGTGATTATAAAATTGAAATTTATAACAATGGTTTTAAGATTGGTGAAGGTGTAAAGACTTTAAAGAAAGGCGGGTTATTTAGTTAATGTGTGATTTGTTATCAATATATAAAAGCCATCCGGAAAAGGATGGCTTTTATATTTAGTTCCTTCTTGTTCTAATTAAGTACTTCTGTACTTTTTTCTATTTGGATTTTATCCATGTCTTTTAAAGCTTCATAACCGCCATTGATATTGCGTAAATTGTGAATGCCCTGGCGTTTTAATAATGAAGCTGCAATTACACTCCGATAACCACTGGCACAATGAACGTATAAATTATCGCTGTCATTAATTGGCGACATACTTGCTGGATCGGTTAATGTATTCAGCGGAATATTTACAGCATCTTTTAAATGTCCATCTGCATATTCTACTTCTTTTCTAACATCTACAATAACCATGTTTTTATCAAATGGAATATCCATTGCCACTTCATCGGCATCTACATCAATTATCATATCTATTTCTTCTCCGGCAGCTTTCCATGATTCAAAGCCGCCTTCAAGATAACCTTCTATCTTTTCAAATCCTACACGTGCTAATCGTATAATTGTTTCTTTTTCCTTGCCTTCTTCGGTAACAAGTAACATGTTTTTATCAAAAGGTAAAAGGCTTCCTGCCCATTCTGCAAAGCGCCCTTCCAACCCAATATTTATTGAACCTGGAACAAAGCCCTGCATAAAAACTTTTCCTGATCTGGTATCCAGAATGATAGTTTCTTCATCCTTCATCCGTTCTTTAAAATCATTTATCGAAAGCGCTGTAAGTCCTTTATTCAATACCGCGTCAATGCTCTCGTAACCTTCCTTATTGATCTTTGCATTAACAGGAAAATATTCCGGAGGAGTAGTTAAGCCTTCTGTAACTGCTTGTATAAATTCTTCTTTTGATTGTGCTTTCAACGCATAATTTGTTTGCTTTTCATCACCTATGGTACTGAAAGTTTCCGCACCTAAATTTTTACCGCAACTGCTTCCTGCGCCATGTGCGGGGTAAACGATAACATCATCTGCGAGAGGAATGATCTTTTTTTGCAGGCTGTCGTATAACATTCCGGCAAGATCTGCACTTGTGATCTCATTTTCTTTTTGTGCAAGATCAGGACGGCCAACATCGCCTACGAATAAAGTATCGCCTGTGAACAAAGCATAATCTTTACCGTTCTCATCTTTCAACAAATAACAAGTGCTTTCCAAAGTATGTCCGGGAGTATGAAGAATTTCTATTGTTACATCGCCTAATTTAAACTGCTGATGATCTTTTGCTATCAGCACTTCAAAATTTGCTTTTGTATCAGGACCATAAATAATTGGAGCACCGGTTGCTTTGCTGAGATCGAGATGACCGCTTACAAAATCCGCATGAAAATGTGTTTCAAAAATATATTTGATAGTTGCATTGCGTTCATGGGCAAGTTGCAGATACTCTTCAATATCACGTAAAGGATCTATAACCGCAGCCTCACCATTGCTTTCGATATAATAAGCAGCCTCACTTAAACAGCCGGTATATAATTGTTTGATAAACATAGCAATACTTTTTGCAAAGATACAATTGCTTGTTCTTGCAATTAAATAATACCAGTTAAAGTATTGTCTGAAACTGTTATTTTAAAAGGTCTTCCACAAAACGGATAACTTCTTTAATGCGGGGATAATTAACGGTGTAATAAATGAACTTTCCGTCCCTTTTTGTTGTTACAATGCCTGCCCGTCTTAAAATAGCCAGATGCTGAGACGCTACTGATTGCTCCAGTCGAAGTTTAATATAAATCTCTGTTACCGTCATCTTTTTATGCTCATCGAGCAAGTGCAAAATCTGTTGCCTTAACTTATGGTTTAGAGCACGAAGTATTAAAGACGATTTTTTGATGTGAAGGAAATCAATCTTAATCGGTTCGCCTGCAGTTGGGTCTGTAATAATGAATGATTGAGAAGGGGTATTCATGTTGAATAAGTTTTTGTTTAGGGTGAATATTATATTACAAATATAAAGTTATGTTACTCTCTACTTCTCATTCCAGCCCTTTTTATATCAGATTTAAGTATTATGAGAAATTGTAAAGAATTCCTTAAGATAGAAAGGTTCGCTATAAGCAACATTTGAAAACGCCTTTTTTTCATAAGCCAGTGATGCGGCAGAAGCAACATCTTCCACATTATGATGATGTTTTGTAAAAACAGCATTGTTGTTATTAATAATATTCTCTAACTTATTATGGCCACTTCCGCTAAAAACGATCTTATTTTTTTTAAGCAATTCTTCAAAACTACTTTCATCCAATATCATAGCCTTTGGCTCCATGATTACCTTCAAATACGAATCATACAACGCAGTAAAAACTTCCATTCTTCTTGCATCAATCATCGGGCAAAACAAGAAGTTTTCTTCTTTAAAATTCCGCATTGCTCCTCTTGCTATCACTTCCAATGTATTTAATAACAGAAGAGGTTTATTTAAAGCATAACATAGGCCTTTTGCTGTTGCTAATCCCACACGTAAACCGGTATAACTGCCCGGTCCGTTTACTACTGCTATTGCATCAATATCTTTCAATGGTGTGCTGTTGTTTACCAATTCTTTTATTGCAGGCTGCACAAACGATGCATGGTTTTTTTGATCACTGCTTTCTTTAAAAGTCAGTATTTCGTTGTTATTGCTTAAACAAACACCTGCATATTCAGTTGCTGTGTCAATGCATAATAATAAAGCCATAATGTTATTTAAAGTGTCTACTTTTCTGTGTTATTATGTACTTAGCTTTATTGCTACTATTAAACTTAGTTGTGTCACTCACTTGTACGTTCTGTTCATTGCCGAGCAGAGTTTTTTCGTATTCTCCAAAAGTGTAAAGCTCTTTAGACCACTACCAGCTATTAAACCATTTGCCAAACATGGTTCTATGTCAACATTCATCGTTCATCATTGATCATTCACCATTCATCGTCCCGCTTCTTCTTCCAGTTTCGGTGCTATCGCATAACTTTCATCTTCTTTACTTAGTTTTTTCAATAAACGATATACGTTTTTCAATTCAATCTTTTCACCCCATTCAAACGGTCCGTAAGGATAATTTGTTCCAAGCTTCATTGCAATATCTATTTCTTCTTTTGTGCTGATTCCTTCACCTAAAGCAAAATAAGCTTCATTGATTATTTTGCAAATGATCCTCGCTGTTATCATTCCAGGTACATCAGCTGTTTGTTTATACTTCCATCCCAACTCCTGAAACACTTGCTTAGCCTGCTTCTCGCCTTCTGCACCAACGGCGAATTCTGTTATTTCTCTTTCTAAAAAACCAGGCCACGCATTAATACGGATATAATTTTTGGGAAGCTCTTTCGCCGTTACAACCACCGCGTTTACAACCACCGGTTTGTTTTCTGATGCTTGATGTAATACATCACCAAACAGAAGATCAAAATAAATGTCTGCATTAACTGATTGCAATGTATCTGATTTTTGCAGCCATACTAGTTCAACAGCACCTGGAATTTTTTTCGACAAAAATTCTTTTTTCTGTTCTCCATTTGCTCTTACCGCAATAGTCATCTGCATAAATTGAATTGCAAAAATAGGTTGGTTGATTGATGGAAATACCGCAACTTGCCAGTCTTAAAAATTAATGTAATGCCAAAACAAATTATCAATACAGAAAAAGCACCGGCACCAATTGGACCGTACAATCAATCAGTAAAAGCTGGCGACTTATTATTTATAAGTGGACAAATTGCTATTGATCCGCAAACAAACGAATTGGTTTCAGGTGATGTTGTAAACGAAACAAAACAAGTGATGCAGAACCTTGAAGCCATTTTAAGCGAAGCAAAGCTTACGTTCGAGCATGTAGTAAAAACAACCATTTTTTTAACGGATATGAGTTTATTTGCTGCGGTTAATGAAGTGTATGGTTCTTATTTCAATGGCGATCATCCTGCCCGTGAAACCGTTGCTGTTAAAGCTCTTCCCAAAGGTGTGAATGTAGAAATAAGCATGATAGCAAGTGTGAGTTTGTGATGTGAAATGCTATCTGATATTTTTCTTAGATTACAGGAAGCGCAAATGATAAAGAGCTGTTCGAAACATTTAATTACTTTTGATCAACGTCTCAAAAACCATGCTTTCAAATAATTTAGCAGAGGCAATAAGAGGTGGTAAACGTTTTGCTTTCCTCCGGTTGCAAAACAATCAAACCAATTCCGTTGTTAAATGCGTCGGGCACACTGCTTAAGTTTTCAACGGCGATGCTTTTACGATCTGCAGGCGTATAGATTTGTAAATAAGGGTAGGATGCGTCGGGAATAATATCCAATTGCAAACCCGTTTGAACATCTTTTATGCTGCATGCAGTTGTATCAAAACCGTCCAGTACAAAACAATTATCCAGCGAAACAGAACCAAGCGTTTTGAATGTTTTGAACTCTGTAAAAGAAATAAGTTTTCCGGTTGGCAAAAGATTTTCATCAAATACAGCCATCTCTTTACTATTCAATTTCAGTTCAAGTGTATCAACCGTTTCTCCCAAGTGAAAATAAGGATGCCAGCCATCGCTCAATGGAAAAGGTCTGTTATCGGTATTCGTCACTTTTGTAATAACTGTTAAGCGACTCTGTGTTTCTAAACGATAGGTTACTTCCATTTTAAAGGTGAACGGAAAGCCTTCATTTTTTTTATCATACACATATTGCAGAGTGGCAAAAGCATATTCTTCTGTTGCGCCTTTTTCGGTAACAGCAAAAGGTGCATCATACAACAAACCGTGAATGGCTTCTGTTTGCAAATAAAATTTATTGATCTTATAAGATTCACCATTGAATTGATAAACACCGTCTTTCATGCGACAAACAAAAGGACTAAGCTTAGCGCTTTGAAAAGCTGCAGTGATATTTTCTTTTGCATCCTCCACATTTGCAAAACCCATTATTACATTTTTCTTCTCCCCGTTTTTTTCAACTGAAAATTGGTTAAGCAATGCCCCGAATGTAAAAACCTCAGCAATAGTGTCTGTAAAATATTCATGCAAAACAATAACCTCGTCATGTGTTCCGCCTGTTACCGTTACTTCAAAAGCCATTATGATTTTTTATTTAAAGATAAAGAGATGCAGATATAAAAGGAGATGCAAAAGTCCTCTTCTTAGGAGAGGCTTTCTGCCAATGCAACTGCAATTTTATCAGCCTGATGTTTGATAAATGTTTTATCAATGCTTTCTGCATTTGGTATCGAAGCTATTTTACAAAAGCATGTCCATTTTTCGATCTCTTCTTCATAATTTAAATACTGATCGTTAAATATCCATCCGGCAACATCAAGATTTTTTTGTTTGCAAACTGCAGCAGTGAGCAAAGAATGATTGATGCTGCCGAGATAATTACGGCTCACCAATATTACTTTACATTGTATCTTTTCAATCAGATCGAGTATAAATTCATTCTCATTCAGAGGAACCATGATGCCACCTGCACCTTCTATCACTAATATTTTTTTATCAGATTTTTCTTTGATCTCATTCAGTTTTTGTGCGATTAGGTTTAAATCAATTTTTATATTTTCTTCCCTTGCTGCAATATGCGGAGAGGCAGGGAGTTGTAAGG
>JAEZRL010000116.1 GCA_023440945.1 Bacteroidota bacterium | reverse complement strand
GTGTTCATGAATATTATTAACAATGGTGTTCAGGCTATTCTTGCAAAGAAAAATCAGGAAGAATCAGAATCAATTACCATCACTACAAAAGACATTGGCGATAACATTGAAATAAGTATAAAAGATTCCGGAATTGGTATGACGGAAGAAGTGAAACAAAAGATCTACGATCCTTTCTTTACCACAAAAGATGTAGGTGAAGGCACTGGTTTAGGAATGTCTATTGTATTTAAAATAATTGAAAAACACGGAGGCAAAATCAAGGTAAATTCTTCTCCTGGCAATGGTGCGGAATTTATTATAACTTTACCTCGTATGCAAAGCACAGTATTAAGCTAATACCCTTCCTGATGAACCAAAACGGTAAGAAAATACACGTGTTATATATAGACGATGAAGTTAGTAATTTAACTGCTTTTAAAGCTTCATTCAGAAGGAAGTACACTGTAACTACTGCTAATTCTGCTGCTGAAGGCATGAAAGTTTTGAATGATGAGGATATTCACGTTATTCTTGCCGATCAGCGAATGCCACAATCAACAGGTGTTGAATTCTTCCAGGTCGTACGTAAATCACATCCCGATCCGATCCGCATTTTAATAACCGGTTATTCTGATCTTGAGGCTGTTGTTGACGCTATTAACAAAGGCGAAATTTATCGTTATATAAAAAAGCCCTGGGATGAAATTGAAATTCAGAATGCTATTCAGAATGCTTATGAAATTTATTCAACCAGGAAAGTTCTTACAGATAAAATTGAAGAGCTTCAAAAAACAAATGACGAATTAAACCGCTTTGTTTACAGTACTTCACACGATCTTCGTTCGCCACTTGCTTCTATGATGGGCATTATTAATCTGGCGAAGATGGAAGAATCTGTTGTTGATCCCAACAATTACCTGGGTATGATCGAAACCTGTGTTAACAGGATGGATATATTTATTTTAAAGATCATTGAATATTATAAAAGTATTCGTGTAGATGATGTAGCTGAACCGGTTGATTTTAATAAACTGATCGCCGAAACGATAGAGATATGCCGAATGCAAAACACCAATATTAATTTTATCGTAAATATTGATCAACCTGTTGAATTTACAGGAGATGCATTCAGGTTATCAGTAATCATCAACAATCTTATTTCAAACGCTGTTAAATACCAGAAACCTACTGAACCTAATCAGACAGTTAAGCTTGCCGTTTATGTTTCGGAAATAAAAGCAACGATTCGTATTGAAGACAATGGTATTGGTATTCTCGATCAGCATCTGAATAACATTTTTAAAATGTTCTTCCGAAGCAGTAATAATGTAAACGGACTTGGCATTGGTTTATACATCGTAAAAGAAGCGCTTACACGAATCGGCGGAGAAATTTCTGTTGAATCTGTTTATGGTGTAGGAACCACTTTTATTCTTCAGATACCTAATCGTCTTTACCTGCAGAAAATGAAAGAAGAAGAATAAGAGAAAATCTATCTGCTCAATTAACCTTCACAACCCTTACTGCTTTTTTCTGTGTATTGCTTTTGTATTCGATAAAATAAATACCCGAGGGCATAAAGGCGGTGTTGTTAAAATGAAGAACATATTGCGTATGCAGCGAAAGATTTAGCTGCATCGTTTCAACTATTTTTCCATTGCTTGTGATAAGTCGTAATGTTGCTGTTCCTGTTTCAGGGGCTTTTAAAATTACTTTTAGTTGTTTGTTAAAAGGCACCGGTGTTGCCTGCAGCCAGTCTCCTTGTAAATTTTCTTTTGTAATACTTACAGTGCGTGTTTGCAAACTATCTGTGTACTTAATAAAATAATTTCCTCCGGGAACATTTTCGAGGTTTTCGAAACTGTTTGTGTAAACTTCTTCCTCTTCTGTTTGTAGTGATTTAACAGCCATCACAGTTCCGTTCTCATCTGTTAATTGAAGCGTTGCTGTGCCATCAACTCTTCCTATCAATCGTGTATCAATTTCATTAAAGAAGGGGTTAGGTGAAGCAAACAACCAATCATTTCCGTAAAACTCAACATTCTGTTTGTGTTTTAAAATTCTATATGCTTTTTTCATGTTTGGTATGTCATAACCATAACGTTCATCAGGATTATTATACCTGTCTGCACTTCTATAAACAGCATCTAAAATAGTCATGTTATTATAGTTGAGAAAAGCCTGCCATAAACATGCGATAAGTCCGGCAATATTTGGATTGGAATAAGAAGTGCCGCTGCCCATAACCGGACCATTATCCCCGGCTACGACTGTATTGGCACCAACACTAACAATGTTTGGTTTCATTTTTCCCGGATAACCATAACTACTGAAGTTTGCAATTTGCCCCCCTGTATTTATTGCTCCAATTGTACAAACACTGTCGGCATCAGCCGGAAAAAGAATATACTTCCACTCATTTGCACCTTCGTTGCCTGCGCTGTTTGTTACGATCATTCCTTTATTTACTGCAAGCGAAGCACCTTTTGTAACCATTGCTTTGTTCTTATAAAAATCAGCATAAGTATAGTTGAAAGATTCATTATCGAACTGGTTATATCCGAGGGAAGAAGATATCATATCTGCGCCTGCACTGTCAGCAAATTCAGCACCTGCTACCCAGTTGTGTTCTTCAACAGGATATTCGCTCGATGAGTTTTCTGTTCGCAACAACCAGAAATTTGCTTTTGGCGCAGAACCAATCATTACATCGGGAATATTCGCGGCAATAATGCTTAAGCAATAACGGCCATGTGTATCATCTTCTGTAACGCTGTTATCCAAATCAACAAAATCTTTAACACCTAAAACCTGGTTATTCAAACGCATACTGTCGAATGCTGAAATGGTTGTATATGCATTAAAACCTGCATCTAAAATTGCCATTGTTAAGCCTTCTCCGGTAAAGCCTTTGTTGTGCAGGTATTCGCCGTTGTGAACATGAATTTGCGCATAAGAATTTCCGTAATTAAAAGTATTTGTATCCCCTGCATTTTTTCTTGTGGAAGGATGAAAGGCAGTGATAGTTTCAGGTACATTTTTCATCACATGCCTGTAGCCGATGCCTTGTGTTTTAAGTACAAAAGGAAGTGATTGAATGGCGTCAATCGTTGCTTTATCAGTGCAATAAATAAGAATTTGATTAAGCCATTTTGAAGCGCTTAACAAACGCACATCTCCTTGTTCTAAAACGGTATTTATGTAAGATGGATTAACAGGAAGATCAGAACTGTCAAGTGGAATATTAAACTTTATTCTTCGTTCAATTGCTTTTGCTGAAAGATATTTGGCAGGATCGTTCAAACTATAAGGACTATCATTTTTATCTCTGAATTGAACAATGTATTTGGGATATTGAGCAAATGCTGAAAGCGAAAAGATTATCAGTACAAAAAAGAAAGTAAATTTCATGCAGATTTGAATTTTATGCTTTTGATTCGGCTTGCTGGAACAAATTGCTAATTCTATAACTCCCTCTTAATCTTCTAATTTCCTATTTTGTATTTAGAATTTCTTATTTTAATTTTTCCCTCTTCATTTATAATCAATCAAACTCAATTTAATCCCGTAGCTTCCATCTTCATATCTCGAGGGTGGCGGTGTTGTTTGCCATGTCCAGTGCAAAAATTCTTTATAGATCAATCCGATTCCTTTTGCATAAACTTCAACTGAGTAATTGCGCTGCTTGTAATAATTCGGGTCGAATTCTCCTTCGGGAATCGTTTCATCATCCTGCAAAACAGTTATCGTACTGTCAATTGTTCCTTTTAATGTTGTAAAAGGTGCATTGATATTTTGATACATATAATTCCAGTTATCTAAATACGTAACAGGAGAGTTGGCAGTTCTTGTATCAATATAAGCATTGCCTTTCCACGTTGTGTTCTCAGCGAGAGGTTCAGCTAGTTTTATAAAACGTAAATTATTATCATCCGTTACCTCGATAGTGTTTTTATTTAGTGTTATGAAGTAAGTGGATTTATACTGCCAGCCTTGCTTTTGCAAAGTATCTGTTGTAAAACGATATACTCGAAAAGATATTCTTCCTTCACTATCTGTAAAACTGCTTTCAATGCTATCTTTAGCCAAATAGCTGACAGTTTCAAGTGAAGCGCCAAAAGCAGGTGTAATTGTTGAATCGAGCCTGTACGTTAAGGTTCGTCCAACTTCAGCAGGATAATAAGCATTTAAAGATGGAACATCGAGGGTTTCGGTTTGCTTTTTACAACTGAAAAAAAGCAATAGGACTGGAATTATAAAAACTTTTTTGCACATAATTAAATACAATATAAACGCATTTTGCATTTAAATAGTGCATTTTCATAAATATCAATTTACTTCATAACTACACTGAATACAGGTTTAATGTTTATGAATAGTATAAAAGACGGTATCTATTCTCCAGTGACATCAATTTTTAAGGAAAAATTATTCCTGACTACCTTCGTCAGAAGATAAAACATAACATTACCATGAACAAAGACTTGTTTTCTTCTGAACTTTATAAAGAACTTCTTAAGCGTACCAATAAGATTTATTTTGTTTATCATCCTTCCCGTAATAAAATAATCTACATAAATTTTGCCATTGAAACCCTGTTAGAAGAAAAGGAAGAGGCAATTGTGTCTGATCCTTCCCTATTATTGAAAGCTGTTTATGAAGAAGATATAGCATACGTGAAAAACGTCTTAAATACTTTACCTGCAGAGAAAGATGTAAGAAGTATTGAATTCAGAATTGTAACGCCGGATAAAACAATCAAATGGTTAAGGGCGGATGCTTATTATTTTTCTGCAGACATAGGAGAAGTTATTATAACGATTGCAGCAGATATTTCGAGTGAGAAAGAATATATGGCTAATCTGAACAAGTTCAACGAAAAGAAAAACTCTATTCTTGAAATTCTTTCGCATGATCTTGCAGGCCCTCTCGGTAATATAGAATTGTATTGCTCCTTGCTGGAGAACGAGCTGAAAGACAAGAAGGATGAAAAAATTATGAACCTTCTTGAACGAATTAGCCGCAGCAGTAAAAACAGTGTTCAATTAATAAGAGAATTCATAAACCAGGAGTTCTTAGAATCTTCAGAAACAGTTATCATAAAACAAAGGGTTGACATAGTGAAGAAGATAACACACATGATGGATGAATTTAAAGCTTCTGAACAGATTATCAATCGCACATTCAATTTCAACAAAAGTGTTGCATCCATCCTCGTTGTAATTGATGAAACGAAATTTATGCAGGCATTGCAAAATCTTGTCTCCAATGCTATCAAATTTACAAGAGAGGATGGAATAATAACGCTTGATTTAAAAGATGAGCAAGAA
>JAEZRL010000110.1 GCA_023440945.1 Bacteroidota bacterium | reverse complement strand
ATATGGCTTGAGCAGCGTTCGTTTTATCTGTGGTACACAGGATATTCATAAAGAACTGGAGCAAAAACTATCTGCGTTTTTAGGAACAGAAGATACCATTTTATACGTTGCCTGTTTTGATGCAAATGGTGGCGTATTTGAACCTTTATTCAGTAATGAAGATGCAATTATAAGCGATGCATTAAATCATGCTTCCATTATTGATGGTGTTCGCTTATGCAAAGCACAGCGTTACCGTTATGAACATAACAACATGGAAGACCTTGAAGCAAAGCTGAAAGAAAGTCAGCACCTGCGAAGCCGTGTTATTGTAACCGACGGAAGCTTTAGCATGGATGGAACAATTGCGCAATTAGATAAAATTTGCGAACTCGCTGATAAGTACGATGCGATTGTGATGATTGACGAAAGCCATAGCACCGGCTTTCTTGGCAAAACAGGAAGAGGCACACATGAATATCGCGGCGTGATGGGCAAAATTGATATCATCACCGGAACGTTGGGCAAAGCTTTGGGTGGTGCGAACGGTGGTTTTACTTCAGGAAGAAAAGAGATAATTGAAATGTTACGCCAGCGCAGCCGTCCTTATCTATTTTCAAATTCTGTTGCGTCTGCAATTGTTGGTGGCTCTATTGCTGTGCTCGATATGCTGACTGAAACAACCAAATTGCGTGATAAACTCGAATATAACACCAAATATTTCAGAACAAAAATGAGTGAAGCCGGTTTTGATATAAAGCCTGGCGACCATCCAATTGTTCCCATTATGTTATACGACGCAGTAGTTGCCCAAAATTTCGCTGCAAGATTGTTGGATGAAGGCATCTATGTTATTGGTTTCTTCTATCCTGTTGTACCAAAAGGTTTGGCTCGCATACGAGTGCAATTAAGCGCAGCACACGAACAACATCATCTTGATAAAGCAATTGAATCCTTTATAAAAGTGGGTAAAGAACTAGGTGTTTTGCAAAATTCAAAATGAAAAATTCAAAATGAAAAATAAGAAGGCCATTTGTTCATTCTTTTTACTTTTTACTCTTTACTTTTTACTCTCCTGTAACCAGAATAATATAACAACCGATAATAGTTTAAAAAAATATTTTGATGAAAATAATGTAACGGGAAGTTTTGCCATTTTTGATAATAGCCAGGCACATTTTACTATTTATAATCTTAACCGCTATCGTGATTCAGCTTATACACCAGCTTCCACTTTTAAAATTTTAAACTCGCTTATTGGTTTGCAAACTGGAAAAATAACCAGCGAGAAGATGGTGATAAAATGGGATGGTATAAAAAGAGAGATTGCTGAATGGAACCAGGATCTTACCATGACACAGGCTTTTAAATATTCTGCTGCTCCTTATTACCAGGAAGTGGCAAGAAGAATTGGAAGAGATACGATGCAGCATTGGCTTGATACAATTCATTATGGCAATGCAAAGATTGGCGATCGAATAGATAGCTTTTGGTTGGATAATTCTTTAAAATTAACAGCAGATGAACAATTAGGTTTTATTAAAAAATTGTATTTCGAGCAGCTACCTTTTGAAAAACGTCCGCAAAACATTGTGAAGGAAGTAATGCTGCAGGAATCAAATTCAAATTATAAGTTAAGCTATAAAACAGGGTGGGGTTTCAGGGAAAATGGAAATTCAATCGGATGGGTTGTGGGCTGGATTGAAGAGAACAGGCATCCTTATCTTTTTGTGCTCAATGTAGAAGGCCCTCATGATATAAACATGAGTGAAGTTCGCATGAAAATATTTCGGGACATATTAAAACAGCTTGGTTTTTTTGAAGGAAGAAAGTAACATTCATTTGTGAAATCATTTACAAATTTGCTTCTCCTGCAATGGCATTTGCTTTGCTGCTTGTAGATTGCAAGCCGTTAACTAAAAAAGCACTACGGGTGCATTAAAACCTTGCATTTTATACATGTTAACCTTTCAAAACATAGAATATTTACTTGCACTTATTGTTCTTATTCCTTTAACACTGCTTTTTGTGCGTGTGCTGGTTTGGAAAAAAAAAGTGAAGAAAGCATTGGGTGATGCACCGCTTGTTGATGCGCTTACAAAAAACTATTCTGATCGTTTATACAAGCTCAAATTTTATATTCTTTTCGCTGCTTTGGTGTTTGGTATTTTAGCAAGCGCAAACCTGCGAAAACCTTCCGCTTCCGGTAACGACAAAGCAGCAGGTATTGATGTAATGGTTGCACTTGATGTAAGCAAAAGCATGTTAAGCGAAGATGTAAAACCATCTCGTCTTGATAAAGCAAAACAGCTTATTAATTTACTGATAGAAAACCTCGATGACAATCGTATGGGCTTTGTTGTTTTTGCAGGACGTGCTTATCTGCAAATGCCGCTGACAACAGATTTGGAAGCTTCAAAAATTTATGTATCCAATGCTTCGCCGGATATTGTGGCGATACAGGGAACCGAGATTGGCGATGCATTGCGCTTATGCGATCGTTCACTCGATACAAAAGAAAAAAAACACAAAGCAGTTATACTTATTTCAGATGGTGAAGATCATGACCCAAAATCTGAACAGGCAATAAAAGAATTATACGATCATGGTGTTATTGTTAACACAATCGGCGTTGGAACGCCGGAAGGTGCGCCGATAAAAGAATCGGGAACGGATGTTTATAAAACAGATGCAAATGGCCAAACAGTTATTTCAAAACTGAATGAAGCAGAGTTAAAAGACATCGCAGAAAAAACCGGCGGACAGTATTATCATCTCGATAATTCAATCACCACTGCTAATGAAATTGTAAAAAGTCTCGATAGCATGGAAAAGAAAACATTCCAGGCGGGCAGCGCTCCACGGCAATATTCTTCTTTCTTCCCGTTTTTTATTGCCTTTGCCATCGTATTATTGATTGTTGAATTATTTGTTCCTGAAACAAAACGTACACGGTTCCTGCAATGACACATAATAGCAACGATATTTTTTTGTTTACCGGCTTTCGCAATTTTAATGTGGCTTTTGTTGTGTCACTCACTTCAACGTTCAGAACTTTATTGAGCTGTATTTTTCTGCTTCAAAAAACTATATTGATCATAACAATATTAATGTTTGCATTTATTCTTTCAGCCGAAGCACAAAACGCAAATGCAACAGTTGAAAAAGGTAACGAAGCCTATAAAAAAGGTAATTTTAGAACCGCTTATAATAATTATATAAAAGCTGCAGAACAAGACCCGGCAAATATTTTTGCTGCGTTTAATCTTGGCAACAGTTTAATGAAAACAAACAAGCCTAATGAAGCAGTTGAAAGTTACGAGAACACCATAAAAAACGCAACCGATAAAAATATACAAGCTGAATCCTATTACAACGAAGGTTTGGCTTATATAAAACAAAACAATTTGCAAAAAGCGATTGATGCATTTAAACAATCTTTACGAAGAATACCAACTGATGATGATGCAAGAGAAAATCTGCAGAAAGCACTGAATGAATTAAAGAAACAACAGCAGAAAAATCAGCCTCAGAATAACAAACAGCAGCAACAGCAAAAGCAGCAACAAAAACAACAACAGCAGCAACAACCTAAAATGAGCAAACAAATGATGGAGCAAAAGTTCCAGGAGTTGCGCAACCAGGAAAAGCAGTTGCAAAAACAATTACAGCAAAAGAACAATTCTCCTTTTCAACCGGAGAAAGATTGGTAAAACCTATTCGCAAACCTATAAGGTTTTAAAAACCTTATAGGTTTTGGTTATCACCTTTAGAAACTTGTACAGGCTTTGCACTCTTTGCGATACAAATGAAGTTGAACGCTAAGACCTTAAAGCCATCTTTAAAAACCAGTTCAAACTAGTAACCTCTTACATTCTTTCCTTCCATGTAATTAATAAAAGCTTTGTTTACAACACGGTTACCACCGGGTGTTGGATAATTTCCGGTAAAGTACCAGTCGCCTGTATTTGTCGGGCAGCTTTCATGCAGGTCTTCGATGGTTTGATAAATTACCTGCACCGGAATATTCACTTCAGAAGGTGTAATAAGCTGTGCGATTTTTTCCGAGATTTCTTCCGTTGAAAAGGGTTTATATAACTGACGCACTACATTTTCTGTGTGCAACTGATTATTGCGCTGCAATTCTTTACATTGCTCGTAAATCTCGTTCAAGCACTTTTCTTTACCGCGTTCTTTCATCAATTCTATCGCAGCACGAAAAGCGATAAAATCTCCCAGTTTACTCATGTCAATTCCGTAACAATCTGGATAGCGAATCTGTGGTGCAGAAGAAACAACGATTATCTTTTTAGGCTTTAACCTTGCCAACATTCGAACAATACTTTCTTTTAAAGTAGTGCCTCTTACAATCGAATCATCAATAACCACCAAAGTGTCTTCGCCTTTTCTAACCGTTCCGTAAGTAATATCATACACGTGCTGCACCATCTCATTACGGCTGGTATCTTCCGTAATAAAAGTGCGCAGCTTCACATCCTTTATAGCAATCTTTTCCTGGCGAATTTTACGGTTGATCATTTGCGCCAGCTTCTCTTCATCAATATCATTTCCCCAGCTTAAAATGCGTTTAATTTTTATCTGGTTCAGGTAATCTTCCATCCCTTTCACCAAACCATAAAAGGCAACTTCGGCAGTGTTGGGTATATAAGAAAAAATGGTGTTTTTAAGATCGTAATTAATGTCTTCCAAAATCCTTTTGCTTAAGTGATAACCCAAAGCGATTCTTTCACGATAGATCTTTTCATCACTGCCACGGCTAAAATAAATCCGTTCGAACGAACAAGCTCTTCTTTCCTTTGGTTCCGTAACCTGTTCTATTTTGTATTGCCCTTCATCATCCACAATTAATGCTTTACCAGGCAACAATTCATGCACTTCATTTTCACCAACATTAAAGGTTGTTCTTATAGAAGCTCTTTCACTTGCAGCAACAATCACTTCATCATCGGCATAATAATAAGCAGGTCTTATGCCGTGGGCATCACGCATTACAAAACTGTATCCGTTACCCAATAGACCACCAACGGTATAGCCCCCATCGAATAAAGGTGTTGCTTTTTTGAGCACCGCACATATATCTGGACGATTAGGATTTTTATCATCTTCGATCGAAAGAAAATAATGTATCACTTCCATCATCGCCGCCAAATCGCTCTGCTTTTGAAATTCTCCCGGAGCAATATTAATAAGATCAAAAAGTTCTTCTGTATTTACAAGATTGAAATTTCCTGCTAAAGCGAGATTTTTTCCGGGAACGAGGTTTCTTTTTATAAAAGGATGGCAAAACTCTACATTGTTTTTTCCCTGTGTTCCATATCGAAGATGGCCCAATAACAATTCACCCAATAAAGGCAAATGGCCTTTCATTAGTCCCGGGTGCTGCTTAATATCGTTCTGGTATTTTTCAAGTTCGTTCAACTCTTCGCCTATCCTGTAAAAAATATCGGCTATCGGCTGTTGAGCATTGCTTCTTAAACGATGGAGAAAAGGGTAACCCGGCTCTACATTCAGTTTCACAGCAGCAACACCGGCGCCATCCTGTCCGCGGTTATGCTGCTTTTCCATTAACAGGTACAGTTTGTTTAAACCGTACATAACAGTGCCATACTTCTTCAAATAATAAGAGAAAGGTTTGCGTAATCGGATGAATGCAAGGCCGCATTCATGTTTTATTTCGTCGCTCATGTTGTTGAAAGAAGGTGCAAAGTTACAATTCTCCCATTTATATAAAGTTAATTGTACGATGGTTCCAGTTCCGGTTTAAGATTTTCTGCCAGCCATAAAAATTCTGTTGCAAAAGTGTGGACATTCTTTTCAAACAACGGATCAATCAAATTACCACTTGCATCAAACTTTTTTTCCACGGTCGGTGTTATCAGCATATAAGGTGAGCCAATACCGAATAAAGCATTGATCAGCAATTGTAATTGCTGGCTTGCCCGCATTCCACCCATTACGCCTGTTGAAGCAGTTGCAATGCCAAAGGCTTTGTGCATCTGCTTGGGAAAATGATCAAATAAATTTTTTAGAGCAGGTGTATAACTACCGTTGTACTCAGGCGTTAACAGTATAAAAGCGTCTGCCGCAAACATTCTTTCTGCTAACGGCCGCAATTCTTTTGGCGCTCTTTCAACAGAAGAATAAATTTCTTGCTGCAGGGCCAGTAAATTCCAGTTACGCACATCAATAATACCGATATTGTGTGTTGTATTTTTTTCCAGGTATTTTTTTAAATATAGAGCCACCCTGTAAGTAATACTTTCTTTACGCGGACTTCCTGATACAATTTCTATATTCTTAATTCTTTTTTATGTTACAGTCGGTTGTTTCGCTGG
>JAEZRL010000106.1 GCA_023440945.1 Bacteroidota bacterium | reverse complement strand
CATGAGAGAGAGCCAAGTACAGAAGAGTTAGCAGCCATTCTGGAAATGAGTGAGACTGAGATTAACAACATCTTTCAAAGCAATACCCGTCATACTTCGCTGGATGCTCCTGTGCACGAAGCAGAAGATGTAGCAATGGGTGACCTGCTTGAAGGAAGTGATGACACCGACGATGATGTAATGAAAGATTCTTTAAGGGAGGAAATCCGCCGTGTTCTTAAATCACTCAGTCCAAGAGAAGCAGAAATAGTAAACGCTTATTTCGGTCTTGATGGAGAAAATGGTGTAACCATTGAACAGATCGGGCAGAAATATGATCTTACAAAAGAGCGTATTCGCCAGATCAAAGAAAGAGCAATTAAACGTTTACAAAAAGCACGTTACAGCAATGCGCTTAAAGCTTATTTAGGATAAAATTTCTGCAAATAAAAAGAGAAGCCGGTTTTTATAACCGGCTTCTTCTTTAATGTAAACTGTGAGAAAACCAAAACACCTTCTATCTTACAATAACATTATGGCTTAAAAGGTTCATCATTACTATCTTTAAAAGCTTTGTATCCACATCATAAACTATCTCGTTTTCCATAAAAGCTGCCATCTCCTTAACATTGTCTTTTTGCTCTTCTATCTCTTTATTTTCAAGCATCAGCTTTAAATAAAAAGCTTTTTGTAAATAGTCTGTCTTTTCCACATGATAAAAAGTAGTGAACCAGTCAATGCCATTTTCAGGAAAGTTTTTTTGAATCTGGAAAGCGATCCTGTACAACAAGCGTGTTGTAATGAAGGACGAATGCGTTAGCTGCAGGATGCATTCTGAGCATGGAGCGCCATCTACTTGCAGAATAGCACCGAGAGAATTTTTATCAATACTGTAAACAGGAAATCCTTCCTCATCCATTATTCCCAACCTCTCCTCATTCATTTTGATCTTGTATTCCATCATTGTTTATTTGACAAGATAAAAGTGAAGAATTTGTAGTAAATAGCTGTTTAAATAGGGCTTATGAATGTATTAAAAGTGGCTGAATAATTTTTGCAAGTTGAAAAAAATTTAATTGTAATTCCTGAATTTGTACAAGGTTTCCACAAGTGAGAAGATTTCTGCTAATCTGCCTTTTTTCACGATGTTTTTCGATACATCAGCAGTCTGAGGTTAACCTTTTGTCCAACTTAAGCTATTTGTTCCTACATACCTTTTGAGGTATAACACAATCTTTTATAACTAAAACAATAATAGCTATGTTCTATTCACGTCCAGTTTCCTATGCCTTGCCTTGAATGAGAAATAGGTTTGGCTGAGATAACTGAATATTACCACAAAAACAGTAGTAATAATTTTTGACGGTGTTGGATACCAGCCAAAATGATCTACAAATAATTTTAAGAAAATGTAATTAAGCAGAAGACATCCCATCACCACTAAAAAATACCGGAATAACTGTATTCTCCCTCTTAGTACCGACTCCTGAAAAATAACATAGCGGCTTAAATAAAAACCGGTTGGGAAAGTGATGCAAAAAGAAAGAAGAAAAGAAGCAATATGCGGACTTAACGTTACAATCCCTAAATCAACATTCTGTTTTTGAAAAATGAAATTGTACCCGATCGTAAAAAGACAAATATCTAATAGAGTATTCATTCCTCCGCAGGCTGCATACCTGTATGTTTGCAATGGGAGGTATTTTTTAAACAAGGGATAAAAAAAATCAACGAAGTTTAAAATTGTTCCTCTTACAAATTGATGAACCTTCTTCATGCGTGCCGGCGAAGTTAAATGGTTAGAACAGAAGATTTAATTAATGAAAGCTAAATGTTTTGTTGTTTAAGAATGATTTTCCAAAATACTCAAATTCTTATCATTATTTGTTTTTCTCATCGTTTTATTAGTGTCAAAAGATTTAAAGCCGGTTTTAAAACTATTTCACGCAACTAACCTTTAAGCTTTGTTTATTGTTTTCGCAAACCTCCTGTTCCTTACTTATTTTTGCCAACCAAATTATTAAGAATGAGTGTTGTTGTTCAAATAAAAGAGGCTGCAGCAAAGGCTATAACAGAATTGTATGAAACAGAATCAAGTGCTGATAATATTTTAGTGAATGAAACAAAACCCGAATTTGAAGGAGATTATACGGTTGTTTTATTTTCTTTTATAAAGCAATTAAAAAAATCTCCTGACGCTTTGGGACGTGAGATCGGAGACTATCTTCTGCAAAATTATCCTTCCATTTTCAGCAGTTATAATGTTATAAAAGGCTTTCTTAATTTAACCGTAAACAATAATTACTGGACAGATTTTCTTCAGCAACAATACAACAACATTTTCTTTGGCATCAAAGGGAAAACTGGCAAGAAAGTGATGGTAGAATATTCTTCTCCCAATACAAACAAACCTTTGCATCTCGGCCACTTGCGAAATAATTTTTTAGGATGGAGCACATCTGAAATTTTGTTAGCTAACGGTAATGATGTTATTAAAACATGTGTTGTTAACGATCGTGGTATTCACATTTGTAAAAGCATGATTGCCTGGCAATGGTTTGCAAAGGGTGAAACGCCTGAAGGCAGCGGTATAAAGGGCGACCATTTTGTTGGTGATTATTATGTAAAATTTAATGATGAATATAAAAGAGAAATAGATGAATTAATTGCAACAGGTTTAACAAAAGATCAGGCCGAAAAAGAAGCGCCAATTATGTTGGCAGCGCAACAAATGCTTGTAGATTGGGAAGCGGGAAAACCTGAAGTGATTGAACTCTGGAAGAAAATGAACAGTTGGGTGTACGAAGGTTTCGACGAAACATATAAACGCATCGGCAGCGATTTTGATAAAGTGTATTATGAAAGTGAAACCTATTTGTTAGGGAAGGACCTGGTGAATGAAGGATTGCAGAAAGGCGTGTTTTATCAAAAAGAAGATGGCAGTGTTTGGATTGATCTTACTGCTGATGGTCTTGATGAAAAAATTGTAAGGCGAAGAGACGGAACTTCTGTTTATATCACGCAGGATATTGGTTTGGCAGAACAAAAGCAAAAAGAATTTCATACAGAGCAAAGTATTTATGTTGTAGGCGATGAACAGAATTATCATTTTAAGGTACTGAAATTCATTTGCCAGAAATTGAATTTGCCTTCTGCAGATGGCATTTATCATTTAAGTTATGGAATGGTTGAGCTGCCTTCGGGTAAAATGAAAAGCCGTGAAGGAACAGTGGTAGATGCCGATGATTTGATAGATGAAATGTTACGCATTGCCCAACAAAAAACTGAAGAACTTGGTAAGGTAAAAGATTTTACAGAAGAAGAATTAATATCACTTTATAACACCATTGGTTTAGGTGCGCTTAAGTTTTTTATTCTTCGTGTTGATCCAAAGAAACGGATGATATTTAATCCGGAGGAAAGTATCGATTTTCATGGGTTTACGGCACCTTTTATTCAATATACGCATGCCAGAATAAAAAGTATTTTACGGAAAGAAACGCAAATTTCTGCTATTCAAAATCCTTCTGCTTTGTTGCCTCTTGAAAGAGATGTTATTGCTATTCTCGAGCAATTTCCGTCGGTTATAGACGAGTCCGCACAGGAACACGATCCTTCAAAAATTGCGATCTATGCGTTCAATCTTGCAAAGATTTTTAATTCATTTTATACCGAACATTCTATTGCAAACGCAGAAACGGAAGAAAAGAAAATGCTGCGTTTACAGTTAAGCACCTTAACTGCAAATGTCATCAAAACAGCAATGGGTTTACTAGGTATACAAGTTCCGGAAAGAATGTAGTTACGACTAATTTTTATGCACTTAGCTGCAAAGCTGCTATGATACTTTTGTTGTGTCACTCACTTGTACGTCTTGTTCTTTGTTCATCAAAACTCAAACAAGGTTATTACATTTGAAATATGCTCCATGGAAAAGTCTATTTAATTCCAACTGTTTTGCATGAAGATGAAAATGCATGGCAAACTATTCCATCTTATGTTTTAGATGCAGTAAAAGATTGCCAGGTTTTTTTTGTGGAAAACGAAAAAACAGCAAGACGGTATCTAAAAAAATTGTGGCGGGAGATGGTGATTGATAACTACAAGTGGTTTGCCATTCACAAAGCAGAAGAAGGTATAAAACAGACTTTTCTCCAGCTTTTACATCAAGGGAACAACATTGGAATCATCAGTGAAGCTGGTTGTCCGGGCATTGCAGATCCGGGACAAATATTAATTCATGCGGCACAGCAAGCAGGTGCAGTTGTAAAACCTTTGGTTGGCCCAAGTTCTATTCTTTTGGCATTAATGGCAAGTGGGATGAATGGCCAGTGTATCCAGTTTTATGGTTATTTGCCTATCGAAGCATCGGCAAGGAAAAAAACAATAAGAGAACTCGAAGCAGAGTCACAGAAAAAGAAATGCACCCAAATATTTATTGAAACACCTTATAGGAATAACGCATTGATAAAAGACATTTTGCAAACATGTAAAAACGAAACAAGCTTATGCATCGCTGTAGATATAACTTCTTCAACCGAGCTTATTCAAACAAAAACAATTGCAGAGTGGCGTAAAATAAATGTTGATATACATAAGCGACCAGCTATATTTTTATTGTATGCATAAAACCTCTAGGTTTTAGAAGCAGCGCAGAATTATCACGCAAAACATTCCTATTTTTGCCGTTCCATATTGTATCACTCACCCAGAAAAAGTCTAACATTATGAATAGTGATCAAAATCAAAACAAGAACGTTTCCTCAAACGGTAATGGAACTTCTTCCGGCGAAAAAATCCTGACCACACGCCAGGGTCACCCGGTTTATGATAATCAGAACTTAAGAACTGTTGGCAACCGCGGACCAGCAACTTTAGAAAATTATCAGTTTATCGAAAAACTTTCTCACTTCGACCGTGAACGAGTGCCGGAGCGTGTAGTGCATGCAAGAGGCGCAGGAGCGCATGGTTATTTCGAAGCGTATGGAACAGTTGGTAACGAGCCTGTTTCAAAATATACACGTGCAAGGTTGTTCCAGGAAAAAGGAAAACAAACGCCTTTATTTGTTCGTTTTTCAACGGTTGGTCACGGAACACATTCTCCTGAAACGCTTCGTGATCCACGTGGTTTTGCAGTTAAATTTTATACAGAAGATGGCAACTGGGATTTAGTGGGTAATAATCTCAAAATATTCTTTATCCGCGATGCAATAAAATTTCCGGATCTTATACATTCTCAAAAACCTGATCCGATTACCAATATTCAAAACAGCGAAAGAATATTTGACTTCTTTTCCGGTACACCGGAAGCAATGCACATGATCACTTTTCTGTATTCTCCCTGGGGCATTCCTGCTAATTATCGACAAATGCAAGGCTCGGGTGTAAATACTTACAAATGGGTAAATAAAGATGGAGAAGCAGTTTTGGTGAAATATCATTGGGAGCCAAAGCAGGGAATAAAAAATCTTACACAGAAACAAGCGCAGGAAATACAGGCAAAAAACTTCAATCATGCAACACAAGATCTTTACGAGGCGATTGAAAGAGGCGATTACCCTGAGTGGGAATTGCTTGTGCAAATCATGAGTGATGATGATCATCCCGAATTGGATTTTGATCCGTTGGATGATACAAAGATCTGGCCTGAAGACCAGTTTCCCTGGTTACCGGTTGGAAGAATGGTTTTGAATAAAAATCCTGAAAATTACTTTGCAGAAGTAGAACAAGCTGCATTTGGTACAGGCGTGTTGGTGGATGGACTTGATTTCTCTGATGATAAAATGTTACAAGGAAGAACTTTCTCTTATTCTGATACACAACGTTACCGTGTAGGTGCAAACTATTTGCAGTTGCCGATTAATGCACCTAAAAACAAAGTGGCTACCAATCAGCAGAACGGACAAATGGCTTATCGGGTGGATAGTGTTGGTCAAAATCCGCACGTGAATTATGAGCCATCGAACCTGAATGGTTTGAAAGAAGCGCCAAGAGTAGGAAAGGAATATGAACCTTATGTTCAGGGCAAATTAGTTCGCCAGAAAATTGATCGTGCTAATGATTTTAAACAAGCAGGTGAGCGTTACCGCATGTTTGAAGATTGGGAAAGAGATGAATTGATAAGTAATCTTGTAAGTGCTTTACAGCCTGCAAATAAGATCATCCAGGATAAAATGATAGAAATGTTTAAGAAATGTGATGAGGATTATGGAAGACGAGTAGAAGAAGGTTTGAAAAAAGATGTCGTTGATTCTGAAGAAATAAAAAAGGAAGCAGTAAAAAAAGCAGAGCAGGAATCACAGGAAGCGAGGCCGTATTAAGTTTTAGTCATCCTTATAATTCAGAAGTTCCGAACGCCGTAAGTGTTCGGAACTTCTGTTTTTAAAAAGGACAGATGCTAAAAGATATGCAGACGAAGTGATTGCGACGCAAGGGACGATAACATGAAACACCGCAGCCCGTAACATAATAATAGATGCGGCATTCATTAAGATCAAATGAACAGATAAGAACGAAATGAAAATTATAGGTTGTAGTTAAAATAAATAAGACAATCAGCCTTTAACTTTATTGCCTTAATTAAGCGTATGTATTCATCTTCTGAAACAAAAAAACTGCAAAGCCAAACAGAGGATTACCTGCAGCAACCGTCTATTGATGAAGAAAATGTAGAGGGTTTGAGAGATATTTTACGATTTCATGAATATCGTTATTATATCATGAATGATCCATTGATATCTGATGCAGAATACGATGGTTTATACAAACAACTCGAGCATATTGAAAAAGAACATCCGGAATTAATTACAGATGATTCTCCCACGCAAAGAGTTGGGCAAGGATTAACAAAAGAATTTCCTACTGTCCAGCATTTGGTGCCGATGTTATCGCTCGAAAACTCTTATAATGCAGAAGACCTTGTAGATTGGGATAGAAAAGCAAGAGAACTTTCAGGACTTGATGTAATTGAATATTGCGTTGAGCCAAAATTTGACGGCGCAAGTATTTCGCTGATCTACGAAAATGACCGGCTTACACGAGGCGCTACAAGAGGAGACGGGGTGGAAGGTGAAGATGTTACGGTTAACATTAAACAAATAAGAACGATTCCATTATCTGCTTCGTTTTCAAAATATGGTATTCAGCAGGCAGAAATTCGAGGTGAAGTTTTAATAAACAAAAACACGTTTACAAAATTCAATGAACAAAGAGCTGCCAACAATCTTCCCCCACTTGCCAATCCGCGTAATGCAGCAAGTGGTTCGTTAAGAATGGTTGATCCGAAAGAAGTAAGTAAAAGAGGTCTTGAAGCTTTTTTGTATCATATCAGCGATTACACTACAACAAGCGGCGCTTATATTTCTGATGAAAAAGATCATTCCAAAGAAAATCTTCATAAAAAAAACTTGCCTTTTACAACCCATGCCGGCTCACTTAAATTATTATGGGATTTGGGTTTCAGAAGCCCTGAGAAAGAAAAGAAAGTAGTAAAAGGCATACAGGCTGTAATAAATTATTGTCATGAGTTTGAAAGCAAGAGAGATGATCTTCCTTACGAGATTGATGGCATGGTTATAAAAGTAGATGATCTTGCTTTACAGGATAAATTAGGTATGACGTCCCATCATCCACGATGGGCGATGGCGTTTAAATTCAAGGCAAGACAAGCCACAAGTAAACTGAAGGCAGTAGAATTCCAGGTAGGAAGAACCGGCGCCGTCACACCGGTTGCAAAAATAGACCCGGTGCATATTGGTGGTGTAACCGTTGGAAGCATTTCCATGCACAATGCAGATTATATCCGCGAGAAAGACTTGCGCATCGGTGATACTGTTTTAGTAGAAAGAGCAGGTGACGTTATTCCGCAGATTGTAAAATCATTACCGGAACTACGAAATGGCGATGAGCAGGAAATTCTTTATCCAAAAAATTGTCCTGTTTGCGGTAGTGAATTGTATAAAGTAGAAGGTGAAGCTGCATGGAGATGTATCAATATTGAATGTGAAGCGCAGGTACTTGAAAAGATGATTCATTTTGTTAGTAAAGATGCAATGGATATTAACCATTTCGGTGCAGCAAATATTATCAAGTTCTATAAACTCGGCTTATTGAAAGATATCCCGGGTATTTATAAGTTGGACTTTAATGAAATTGCGAAGCTCGAAGGTTTTGGAAAAAAGTCAATTGATAATTTAAGCAATGCAATAGAAGCATCAAAACATCAAACACTTAATCGTTTGATCTATGCTTTGGGCATCCGCTATGTAGGGGAAACAACTGCTAAAACGTTGGCAAATGCTATAAATAGCCTGTTTGAATTAAAAGATAAAACACAGGAGGAACTCCAGGAACTTGAAGACATTGGGGTTAAGGTTGCACAAAGTGTGCACGAGTTTTTCAGCAATGAACAAAACATAGAAATGCTGCACGAATTGCAACAACTCGGTATTCAATTTAATAACCAGAAGAAGAATTCAGCTACGGAAGAGAACACTTTGAATGGGCAAACATTTTTGTTTACCGGTACACTTGAAAAGTTAAAACGTAATGATGCAGAAGAAATGGTTGAGCAGCATGGTGGTAAAATTGTAAGTGGCGTAAGCAGCAAGTTGAATTACCTTGTGGTTGGTACAGATGCAGGCAGCAAACTTGAAAAAGCAAAAAAAATAAATACGATAAAAATTATAACAGAAGATGAGTTTTTAAAACTGGTTGAATAGTTTTTATTAAACTGAAATGTTTTAAGTTTTTTATTCATTGAAGGATAAATCTTCAAACACAATAGCTGTTACTTCCTTAAAACCTGATCACAATCATATTCCTGCTGCTTCTTTATCAGGCAATCGCTTTATAGTACTTCTATTTTTGTTGTCTACCCCGTTTGCTGTTTAAACAAAAGTGCGAAATCAGTAAAAGGGAAAAATTCAAACATAATTTATCGTTATGAAGTCACATACCATGCCTGCTGTTGCGTGTTATCACTGTGGCGAAATGTGCAGCAACGAGAACATTGTTTCGGACAATAAAAACTTTTGCTGCGAAGGTTGCAAACTGGTTTTTGAGATACTTAACCAAAACGGTTTGTGCGATTATTATGCGCTTTCCAAAAATCCGGGCATCAATCGTAAAATGAAAGTAAGGGAAGGAAAATTTTCTTTTCTTGATGATGCAAAAATCGCACAGTCACTTATCAGTTATAAAGATCAACATCAAACGCATATCACTTTTTATCTGCCACAAATACATTGCAGCAGTTGTTTGTGGTTACTGGAAAACCTGCATCGCTTAAATAATGCTATCATAAGCAGTAAAGTAAACTTTACAACAAAAGAAGTATTTATCATTTTTAATGATGAAATATCATTGAAACACGTGGCGGAATTATTAACCAGCATTGGTTATGAGCCTTACATCAGCTTTAATGATATGAAGAAAAACAAACCCCGCATTAACAGATCTAAGCTTTACAAATTAGGCGTGGCAGGGTTTTGTTTTGGCAATATAATGTTATTAAGTTTTCCGGAATATTTAGGTGTTAATGTGAAAGAAGAAAGTTTTGTTCATCTTTTCAGAATATTAAATTTATTATTGAGTCTGCCTGTATTTTTTTATAGTGCATCCGAGTTTTATATCAGTGCGTGGAAAAGTTTGAAGCATAAATTCCTCAACATTGATGCACCGGTTGTGCTTGCTGTTATCATCACTTTTGCAAGAAGTATTTACGAAGTTTTTACAGGAACCGGAAGTGGTTATTTTGACAGCATGTCGGGCATCGTTTTCTTCATGCTGATAGGTCGAGTGTTGCAGGATAAAACATACCAGCAGTTAAGTTTTGAACGTGATTATACATCCTACTTTCCTATCGCTGTAACAAAAGTAGATAAAGACAAAGAAGAAAGTGTAGCACTGCCTGATATAAAATTGAACGACACACTCCTTATCCATAACGAAGAGTTATTGCCTGCAGATGGAATTCTTACCCGAGGTAAAGCGCTTATTGATTACAGTTTTGTTACAGGTGAAAGTATTCCTGTGATAAAAGAGATGGGAGAAATTGTATATGCCGGAGGTAAACAAATCGGCGCAAACATCGAGATACTGGTTATAAAAGAAGTGGCTCAAAGTTATTTGACAAGATTATGGAACCGCGAGGTGATGAAGGATAAAAAACAGGACAATGAAAAATCTTTTGTGCATCTGCTCAGCCGTTATTTTACGTGGATCGTTTTAAGCATTGCTCTTGTAACAGCAGTTTATTGGTATTATAATGATCCTTCAAAAATATGGAACAGTATTACTGCAGTGATGATCATTGCCTGTCCCTGCAGTTTGTTGCTTAGTAATACTTTTACTAATGGTAATATTTTAAGAATATTAGGTCGAAATAAGTTCTACCTGCGCAATGCGCAAACTATTGAAAATATCGCAGCAGTAGATCACATTGTATTTGATAAAACAGGAACGCTCACAACCGGCAGACAGGCAGAAATGGAGTACGAAGGTTTGTTTTTGAGCGAAGCTATAAAAGCAAAAATTGCATCACTTGCTGCACAGTCAACACATCCTTTAAGCAAAGCCATTGTACATTTCTTGGATAAAAAAGAACGGATGCCTGTGATGGGATTTAAAGAGATCCCGGGAAAAGGCATTGAAGGTTTGGTGGGTGAAGATCTGATATCAATTGGTTCGAGATCATTTCTCTATAATGATAAAAGCAGGGATGAAGGCAGTGAGGTTTATGTGGCTTACGAGAATAAACCCTTGGGAATATTCCGTTATAAAAATCATTATCGCGAACAAGTTCCTGCTCTTATTCATCAACTTAGAAAAAGGTATGATATAAGTGTTTTAAGTGGTGATAATGATGGTGAGAAAAATTATCTTCAACAATTGATAGGCAATAAAACAAATGTTTTGTTTCATCAAAAACCTGAAGACAAGTTAACAGTTATAAAAAACCTGCAACAGCAGGGAAGAAAAGTAATGATGATAGGCGATGGATTAAATGATGCAGGTGCACTTAAACAAGCTGATGCAGGCATTGCCGTTACGGAAGATTCAAATAATTTTACTCCTGCAAGCGATGGGATTATCGAAGCAGCGCAGTTGCCTCTTCTACTCAGATTTATTCGTTTGTGTAAAATGAATAAACAGATCATTATAACAAGTTTTATCGTTTCTATTTTATACAATTTTATAGGGCTTTATTTTGCTGTCCAAGGTAATCTTTCACCGGTTGTTGCGGCCATATTAATGCCGGCAAGCAGCCTCACTATTTTACTTATCACATTTGGTTTTAGTGACTGGGCAGCGAAGAGAATGAAACTGTAGAGAGAATTGTAGCTGCAATTATGGTTCATAGTTATCACTATAAATAATGAACTATTAAGCATCATCAACTTAATCATTTGAGGCTGATGTAAAACAGTGTATAGCTTGAGTTAACTCATTTACACCTTAACTTTTCATCTGACCAATATCACCTCTCTCATTGAGGCTTATCATCTGCTACTCATTTTGCTGCTTCTACTTTTACCACCTTATAAAAATATTATGGGTGTTATTTTCATCCTGCTTATGGCAAGCATCATTGTGGCTGCGATCTTTCTCGGACTTTTTTTATACAGTTTGAATAAAGGCCAGTTTGATGATGAGATGAGTCCTCCCCTCAGGATTCTTTTCGATGATAATCCTTCAGTAAAAACAAAGCAAAAAAGCAAATAATGTTAGAGAAACAATTAGAAAACAAAACATCGCTTGTTCCAAACGAAGTAGCAGAGACGCTTGCAGTAGAACAATTTTATTACGATAATAAAGTGGTGAAACTGTTTGCTTATGCTACTATATTTTGGGGAGCAATTGGTATGCTTGCCGGTTTAATGGCAGCAACACAACTTTTTTTTCCAGCCCTTAATCTTGATTTCGCTCCCACAACTTTTGGAAGGTTAAGACCTGTGCACACCAACGCGGTCATCTTTGCCTTTGTTGGTAACGGCATTTTTATGGGCGTTTTTTACTCGCTTCAAAGATTGTGTAAAGCAAGAATGTTCAGTGATAAACTCAGCTATATTCATTTCTGGGGATGGCAGGCAATTATTGCTGCAGGAGCTATCACTTTATTTATCGGTGCAACAACAGGTAAAGAATATGCAGAGCTTGAATGGCCTCTCGATATTGCTATTACTGTTATATGGGTGGTATTTGGCATCAACATGTTTGGCACAATTATCAAACGCAGGGAAAGCCATTTATATGTTGCTATCTGGTTCTTTATTGGCACCTGGGTTACTGTTGCTATGCTGCACATCGTAAACTCAATGGAAATACCGGTTTCTTTTCTAAAAAGTTATAGCTGGTATGCCGGTGTACAGGATGCTTTGGTTCAATGGTGGTATGGACACAATGCTGTTGCATTCTTTCTTACTACGCCTTATCTCGGCCTTATGTATTATTTTCTACCGAAGGCAGCAAACCGGCCGGTTTACAGTTATCGTTTATCAATCATTCACTTTTGGTCGCTCATATTTATTTATATCTGGGCCGGACCGCATCATTTACTCTATACAGCTTTGCCTGACTGGGCACAAAGCCTTGGGGTCGTATTCAGTGTAATGCTGATTGCTCCAAGTTGGGGCGGTATGCTTAATGGATTATTTACTTTAAGAGGTGCCTGGGATAAAGTGCGTGAAGAGCCAATATTGAAATTTATGGTAGTTGCTGTTACTGCTTATGGTATGGCAACTTTTGAAGGACCAATGCTGAGTTTGAAAAGCGTAAATGCCATTTCACACTTTACTGACTGGACGATTGCGCATGTGCATATCGGTGCTTTGGGATGGAATGGCTTTTTAACCTTCAGTGTATTGTATTATATCATTCCAAAGATATTCAACACACCCTTATACTCTAAAAAACTTGCAAATACACATTTCTGGGTTGGAACGATAGGTATATTATTATACGCTCTTCCGCTCTACTGGGCAGGTTTTACACAAAGTACCATGTGGAAGACCTTTACTGATGAAGGTCAGTTGAAATACCAGTTTCTTGAAACCGTGCAATACTTAAAGCCATTCTATGCTATGCGCAGTATCGGCGGCGCCATTTATCTAACGGGCGTTTTTATAATGGTTTATAATCTTTTTAAAACAATTAAAAGCGGAAATCTTGTAGCGAATGAAGCTGCCGCTGCAGCGCCACTTCCAAAAGTTGCAGTAGTACACGGCAAACAACACTGGCACAGATGGATAGAAGCACGACCAGTTCAAATGCTTGTTTTTAGTTTAGTAGCAGTAGCAATTGGCGGATTGATAGAAATGGTACCAACCTTTCTTATAAAAAGCAACGTTCCAACTATTTCGGCTGTAAAGCCTTATACACCGCTTGAATTGCAGGGACGTGATATTTATGTTCGCGAAGGTTGTTACAATTGTCATTCTCAAATGATTCGTCCATTCAGAGATGAAGTTGCCCGTTATGGTGAATACAGTAAAGCAGGTGAATTTGTGTATGATCATCCGTTCCAGTGGGGCAGCAAACGTACAGGGCCTGATCTGGCTCGCATCGGCGGAAAATATCCTGATAGCTGGCATTATAATCATATGCTTGATCCCCAAATTATGTCCCCCGGCTCTATCATGCCATCCTATTCCTGGTTGTTTGATAACACGCTAGATACAGCATCAACCCCGGTTAAAATAAGAGCAATGATGAAACTTGGTGTTCCTTATCCCGAAGGATATGATAAAACAGCAAATGCGGATCTTATAAGCCAGGCAAATAAAATAAAAGCAAACCTAAAAAAAGATAAGCTGGAAGCACAAAACACAAGCGAAATAATCGCACTTATTGCTTACCTGCAAAGAGTGGGCACAGATATAAAAGCTGCGGCTAGCAAGGATAAATAAACTGATAGTTATTATAAAAAAATCATTATGCGCTTTATACAATATTTAGAAAAAACAACCGGTGTGGACATTTTTGCTATGACTGCATTTTTCATTTTTTTCTCCTTCTTCATCGGTGCATCATTATGGGCATGGAAGGCAGATAAGAAACTGATAGAAAAAATAAACAACATTCCTTTAGAAGACAGCATCAATAACTGAGTTATGAAAATCCGTTTTAAACAATATTATCCAAAAGCATTCCTTGCGATGGCATTATTATTATCAGGTATAACCAGTTTTGCAGAAACAACACAAAAATCTGCTACTGATAATTCTCTTGCAACAATGCTTATTGTTGTTGCATGTGCTTTATTACTCGCCATTATATTGCTTGGTTATGTTTTGATTAATGCAGCACAGTTTTATCATGAGCGTTTAAAAGAAAAAAGACAGAAAGAAGCAATAGCTTCAAAATCCATTGTGATTATTGCTTTGTGTGTTCTTTTTTCTCCCGTTTTAAAAGCACAGGAAGCCGTAGAACAAGCTGTACAAAAAGGCAGTTCTGTTATAAATGGTATGGTTGCAAGTTCTTTTTATGCACTCATCAGCATTATTGCTCTTGAATTGATTGTCATACTTGTTATGGCTTACTTCATCAAACTATTTATAGCAAAAGAAAAAGCTGTAACTGTAACAGGACCGGTAAAAGCAAAACAACATTCATTCAAAACCTGGTGGCAGAAGATGAATAGTATGAAGCCACAAAGTGAAGAAAAAGAAATTATGCTGGCGCATGATTACGATGGTATCCAGGAACTGGATAATCGTTTGCCAAGATGGTGGATCTGGGGCTTTTATATTTCCATTGTTTTTGCAGGTGTTTATTTGTACCGTTATCATGTTGCACATTCTGCACCATTAAGCAAAGAAGAATATGAAATAGCAATGGTGCAGGCAGAACAACAAAAGGAAGCCTATCTTAAAAAATCTGCTAACCTTGTTGACGAAAACACGGTAACACTTTTAACTGATGCCGCCGCCATACAGGAAGGCGAAAAAATGTATGCGGGTAATTGTGCGCCTTGTCATGGCGATAAAGGGCAAGGTGTTGTTGGCCCTAATCTTACAGACAGTTATTGGTTACATGGCGGAAGCATTCATGATGTATTTAAAACGATAAAATATGGTTATCCTGAAAAAGGTATGAAGAGTTGGAAAGACGATTTTTCTCCTGTTCAGATCGCAAAAATTGCGAGCTATATAAAAAGTCTTCACGGAACCAATCCGTCCAACGCAAAAGAACCACAAGGTGATCTATATAAAGAAGAAGATGCATCTGCAAAAAAAGATTCAGTTTCAACGAATGCCAAAAAACTTTCAGAAGTTGGTTTAAACAAACAAGAAACTCCTTTTTAGTCGGTGATATTTTGAAATCATGTCTGAGGAAAATGAGAGCGATATAATTATAAGAGATGGAAAAAACAATAAGTATATCTAAAGAAACAGATAAAGAGGTTTTTAGAGATACGCTTGCAAGTGTTGATAAACTTGGCAAACGGAAATGGATATATGCGCAGAAACCTAAAGGATATTTCTATAAGATAAGAACATATTTAAGCATCCTGTATTTTATAATTTTCTTCGGTTTGCCTTTTGTTTATGTGAATGGAAGGCCTTTGTTCATGTTTGATATTCCACATGCACGATTTGTTCTTTTTGGTAAACTTTTTTTACCGCAGGATTTCTTTTTACTTGGATTAGGAATGATTGCTTTTATTCTTTTCATAGTATTATTTACCTCTGCATTTGGAAGGTTATTTTGTGGCTGGGCATGTCCCCAAACGAATTTTATGGAAATGATGTTCCGTAAAATTGAGTACTGGATAGAAGGCGATGCAGCACATCAAAAAATGCTGGATAAAGAACTGTGGACAGCCAAAAAAATATTCAAGAAAAGTTTTAAGCATATTGTTTTTCTCACACTTTCATTTATCATTTCCAATTTCTTCCTTTCTTATATCATTGGAATGAAAGCACTCGGTGAGATCATTACAGAACCGGTAACAGAACACTTCGCTGGCTTTTCTGCCATTGTTGTTTTCAGTGGCCTTTTTTATGGTGTATATGCTTTCTTCCGCGAACAGGTTTGCACCGCTGTTTGTCCTTATGGCCGATTGCAGAGTGTGTTGCTTGATAAAAATTCGATGATTGTGGCGTATGATTATAAACGCGGCGAACCACGTGGTGTTGCAAAGAAAAATACTGTTTCCGACTTAGGTGATTGTATTGATTGCAATGCATGTGTTAGAGTATGCCCAACAGGTATTGATATTCGCAATGGCGTGCAAATGGAGTGTATCAGTTGCACTGCCTGCATTGATGCCTGTGATAATATCATGGATAAGATAAACAAACCACGTGGACTTATCCGTTATGCCAGCGAGAACAGTATTGCAACAGGAGAACCTTTGCGTTATACATCAAGAATGAAGTTTTATACCGTGTTATGTGGTCTTGTAATTGCACTTTGGTCTTTTCTTATCACCACACGTAAAGATGTAGATGCAACTATTTTCAGAACACCCGGCATTTTATACCAGGAAAGAGGAACAGACAGCATATCGAATCTGTATAATATCAAGTTTGCGAATAAAACATTAAAGAAAATTGATCTTACCATTAAAGCAGAAAATGTTGATGGTTCTATTGAAATAATCGGCAAACAATTTATTGATATTGAAAAAGAAAGCCAGGGCAGCGGGACTTTCTTTGTTATTCTTCCAAAGAAAAGCATAACAAAACGCAAAACAGATATTGACATTGCTTTATACGAAGGCAATAAAAAATTGAGAGTGATAACAACAAGTTTTTTAGGGCCTGTTGAATGATGATTAAAACGAATTATTCATAAACGAAAAAGAAAGTATATGAGTTGGGGAAATAAATTATTGATAGCTTTTATTGGTTTTGCTATGTTGATAGGAACGCTGGTATATAAATCAAGCCAGCAGAAGTTTGATCTTGTGTCGACAAATTATTATGATGATGAATTGCAATACCAGGAAAAAATTGACGGTATGAATAATGCCAATAAACTTAATCCTTTAACGATTCATCAAAAAGATGGTGAAGTAGTGATACAAATGCCTGCGGAATTAAAAGGACATTCTATTACCGGCGATGTTTGGTTTTATTGCGCTGTTAATGCAGAAAACGATCGCAAGATGCCTTTGTCCATAAATAATGAAGGGATCATGCAAATAAGCACGCACAAATTAGCTGCATGTAATTACACCGTAAAGATTTCGTGGAAAGCGGATAACAAAAATTATTATAAAGAAGAAACTATTAAAATGCAATAATGATTAGCTGGCAATTACTCATATCAGCATTTGGTCTTGGTTTATTAAGCAGTTTCCATTGTGTAGGAATGTGCGGTGCCATTGCTTTTTCGCTTCCTGTTCAAAACAAAACATCAGCACAGAAAGTAGTTGCCATTCTACTGTATAATTTTGGTCGTATAACTGTTTACAGTTTATTTGGTTTGCTTTTCGGTCTTCTTGGAAGGCAAATTTATATTGCAGGTTTGCAGCAATTGTTTTCCGTAATTGCGGGTATTTTAATACTTGTTATTGTGCTGCAGGCTTTGTTTCAATTTAAATTTCTGGGCCTTCCTTTATTCAATAAATTTAATGCAGGTATTCAAAAAATGATTGGCAAATTATTAAGAACACCGAACGTAAACTTAATGTTTTTACTTGGTATGGCAAATGGTTTACTTCCTTGTGGTTTTGTATATTTTGCTGTAACAGGTGCATTGGCTGTAGGTTCGCTGCAAGCTGCGATCACTTTTATGTTCTTCTTCGGATTAGGCACTTTGCCGGCCATGTTCTCTGTATCGTATTTTGGAACGATGATAAAACTTCCTGTAAGACAATTTATCAACAAGGCAGTTCCTTTTTTTATGGCTGTGATGGGTATGCTGCTTGTATTACGTGGAATGGGTCTTGGTATTCCTTACGTAAGTCCTTTTATTCCCGCAGCACCTGCGCAGGTTATTAGCTGTCATTAAATTATTCTTTCTTCAATTTCATTTATTATAAATTTTGCTGCAAGAGAATTATATGGTATTGCATTGTAATTCTGCATTTTTTCAGAAGAAATAATAAGCATTGATGCAAGTACAATAACTTTATCGTTCAGTTCAAACCAAAAGCAAAATAATGAACCAATCGGGTAGTTTAAATCAGTTTGAAGCTTTATTTAATTATGCAACCATTGGCATTGTTGTGACTGAGGCAAATGGTGAAATAATCAATTTTAATAAATGTGCTGAACAACAGTTTGGTTATGCAAAAGAAGAAGTATTAGGCAAAACGATTGAAATACTTCTTCCCCAACAATTTCATGCCAGCCATGTTAAGTATCGGGAAGAATTTTTTGGAGATCCGCATCCACGAAGGATGGGTGAAGGAAGAGATTTGTATGGAAGAAAAAAGAGCGGCACTAACTTTCCCGTTGAAGTAAGCTTAACTTATTATCGTTCGGATCAGATATATGTTATCGCTTTTATTATTGATATTACAGTGAGGAAGGCAAGTGAAGATATGGTGGTGAGACAAAAAGAAGAGCTTGAAAGAATTACATCTGAAATAAAACAACTGAATTCGATACTTGAACAAAAGGTAGATCACAGAACACGAATGCTGCAGGAAACACTTGCTGCGTTGGAACAATCAAAAGAAGAATTGAATGAAGCACTGAAAGATGAAAGAGAATTAGGCGAACTCAAATCCCGTTTTGTAACGATGGCTTCGCATGAATTCAGAACACCTTTAAGCACTATTTTAAGTTCAGCTTACCTGCTTGAGAAATATAACAATGCCGATCAGCCGGAGAAAAGAGAAAAACATATTCAACGCATAAAAACAGCGGTGTATGATATGCGTAGTATTTTAGAAGATTTTTTATCTCTTGGAAAATTAGAGGAAGGATTGGTGAATCCAACTTTTGATGTAATACATGCGGAAGAAATTTTTGCTGTTATCAAAAATCTTGTCAACGAACTTGAACCAACAGAAAAGCCGGGGCAACGTATCGAATATGCTTTTTCCGGTGCTAGTGAAGTTCAAATGGATAAACAGTTATTGCGGAATATCATGCTTAATTTATTATCAAATGCAATAAAATTTTCAGCAGAACAATCTGTTATTCACATAGATTGCAAGGTGAAAAACAAACAAGCAAAAATATCTGTGAAGGATGGAGGTATCGGAATTTCGAAAGAAGATTTGCAGCATCTTACAGAAAGATTTTTCCGTGCAAAAAATGCAGCTAATATCCAGGGGACGGGACTTGGTTTGCATATCGTTGTTAAATATCTTGAGCTGATGAATGGTTCCATTGATATAAAAAGTGAATTGAACAAGGGCACAACTATCACCATAACTATTCCTTCTTAAAAAAACCGTTTTATGAAGAAAATTTTGATAATAGAAGATAATGATGAAGTAAGAGAGAACACAGCAGAAATACTGGAACTATCAAATTATAAAGTGCTAACCGCACCGAATGGGAAAACGGGTGTGGAAGCTGCTATTGAACACAAACCTGATTTGATCGTTTGCGATATAATGATGCCCGTTCTGGATGGTTATGGAGTGCTGCATTTATTAAGCAAGCATGAAGAAACAGCTACTATTCCTTTTATTTTTCTCACTGCAAAATCAGAAAAAGCAGATCTGCGTAAAGGAATGGAATTAGGAGCTGATGATTATTTAACCAAACCTTTTGATGGTATTGAATTATTGAATGCGATTGAGGTGCGATTGAAAAAAGCGGAGAGTCTTAAACAGAAATACAGTGGCGAAGCACAACAGGTAAACGAGCTTTTGAACCAGGCGCAACAGAATGGTATTTTAAGACTGACAGAAAACAGTAACATCGTTTATAACTACCGGAAAAAACATGCGATCTATTCTGAAGGACAAAAACCAAAAGCACTTTATTATATCATCAGCGGCAAGGTTAAAAATTTTAAAACAAGCGAAGACGGAAAAGAATTGATCACCAACATTTTTACAGCAGGTGATTTCTTCGGTTATCTTCCTATTTTAAAAGAAACAAATTATAAAGACAATGCCGAGACGCTTGAAGATTCTGAAATGATGTTGATTCCGGTGGAAGATTTTAAAAATCTCATTAACAGCGATTCGCAAGTATCAAGAGAATTTATAAAACTGATAACTCACGATATATTGGAGAAGCAGGAAGATCTTGTAAATCTAGCTTACAATTCTTTAAGGAAAAAAGTAGCACATGGTTTGGTAAAACTGATTGACAAATTCAAAACACCTACCGAGCCTGATACGGAAATAAGTTTATCGAGAGAACACATGGCGCAGGCAATTGGCGTTGCAACGGAATCATTGATAAGAACGCTGGCAGATTTTAAATCGGAAGGATTAATAAGTTTACAGGCAGGCAAAGTAAAAATTTTGAATGAGCAAAAACTGAGAAATCTACCGTATTAGATCAGCTAACAAGGCGGTTCAATTCACTTAACAGACGGCCTTCAGTGTTTTGTTGTTCGAGTGTCCAATCATCCGTTAAAGTTGTTTCTATCCAAACATTACAGAAACGGCGATACACTTTTATATCCATATTTGCTTTCGTTTTGAACTCCGTTTCAAGGCTTTTCACCGTTTGATCACTGTTGATATCAATATCAACAGTCGGCTCATCAAATGGCAAAATAATGCATTCATTCACATCTAACTTTTCTTTTTGTAAAGCCTTTTTGCGTACAAATTCAATCTTCAAAAACGGGTATATATTATTAAATGACTGCTGTATATTTTTAATGGTCTCGCCTTTTCCTATTTTCAGTTTCATGCTCTAAGCATTTTAGAATATCAAATGTATTTTTTTAAAATGCCGTCGTACCAAACAGCGGTCAACGGGAAGCATGAGTTTAATCAGTTTTTTTAGTGGGAGGAATTTTGAAGGGAAGAATAAAGTCTTTGTTCTATTGAATGGTTAAAACAGCCGTAAGAATGAATGATAAAAAGATCGGCTTCATAAACATCTTTTTATGCTGATGCCTTATGCTATTGCGGAGCTATTTGGTCTTATTTGTTCTTTGTTGAATAAAGAATAAGGCCTTGAAGTGAGTGACACAACAAAGCCTTGGTAGTATTTCTACAGCTCATCCCAAAAAACTCATTTACTCTTTTCGCGGATCGCTTTGAATTCAGATCCTTCTTTCCATTCAGGCCATTTTTCCGCTGACGCTACCTTGTTGCCAATATTGAAAAGAATTTGCATGTCTTGTATTGCGCCTTCGAAAGTCCAGGCCGGGTTGTATTCATCTGAAGGCTGGTGATAGCGATGTTCATTGTAATCATCTTCCAACTGCCTGCCATAATCTTTCCCTTTTTCTGCATCATCAACACCGCTTGCTGCGTTGAGTGCAGGCACGCCGGCTTTTGCAAAATTGAAATGATCAGATCGAAAATAATGCCCTGCTTCGGGATGCGCTTCAGGTGCAATATACCGACCCTGTTTTTGCGCTTCTTTCAATAGATAATCTTCAAGCTCTGATTGTCCCTGCCCCGCAATACTTATATCTTTTGTTCTGCCCCAGACATTAATTACATCCATATTCAGTTCAGCCAATGTTTTATTTAAAGGATAAACAGGATGCTGGGCATAATAAGCGCTGCCTAGCAGCCCCTGCTCTTCTGCTGTTACGGCAAGAAAAATAATAGTTCGTTCAGGCTTTGGTTTTTCGTTTGCAAAAGCCCTTGCCATTTCAAGCAAAGCTGCAGTTCCACTTGCATTATCCAGTGCACCGTTGAAAATGGAATCGCCTTTTGCATCCGGTTTACCAATACCAAAATGATCCCAATGTGCAGTATAAACAACGTATTCGTCCGGATGTTTGATGCCGGTGAGTTTAGCGATCACATTTTTCGATTTATTATACACTGCTTTTACCCGCACTTTTGTTGAAAGTTTCTCGTTGAGCGGAACTGCTTTAAAGCCTCTTTTATGCGCTGAAGCGATGAGACTACTGTCTTTGCCCGCCGCTTGTAATAATTTGTTTGCAGCATCACCTGTAATCCAGCCCTGCAGTGCCAAATGATAATCGTTGCTGCCTCTTGTATCTAAAAACATATTGGAAGAGCCATACGAAGTTTGCAAAACACTGAAAGGATAAGAAGCCGCAGCGGTGTTATGAATGATAAGGCAAGCTTTTGCACCTTGCCTTTCGGCTTCTTCAAACTTGTACGTCCATCGCCCGTAATAGGTCATTGTATTACCCTTGAATAAAGTTGAATCGCCAGACTGAAAACCGGGATCATTAACGAGCACCAGAACTACTTTTCCTTTCACATCAATACCCGCATAATCGTTCCAGTTGTATTCAGGTGCAACAATGCCAAAGCCTGCAAATACCAATTCATCTTTATCCAGAGAAATAACAGCATCGGTTCTTTCTGTTCCTACCACATAATCGGTGGTATTGTGCAATTCAAAGCTGCCAGAAGGCGCTTCCACTTTCATTACAGGATCAGCAGTTGCTGTGATATCAACCATTGGAACATCCTGCGCATAACTACCGTTATTTCCCGGTTCGAGGCCCATCTCTTTAAATTTTCTTTCGAGGGTATTCAACTGTTCTTGTTTCTCCAACCGTAAAAGGTTTTCGTCCCTGGAAAGAATCCGAAGCAAGTACCTGGATGTATTTTGCTAAACTGTCTTTACTAAACGGAGAGGTTTGATCAGTACTATTTTTATCCTCTTGTTTACAAGAAACAGTCAAGACAATGAAAGCAAGAACAAAGGCGCTAAAGGTGTTATATCTCATAGATAAGTTTTTTCGAAACATTGATTTTAACTATCAGTCATTTTCTGTTGCGTCAACGAGATATTCCGCAAGCTTTTCAATCGCTGCTGCATCCGTGTTTATCTGTTGCTGCGCTTCTTTCCATTGACGTTCTTCAATTCCTTCACGAACACCCGGCATTGTTTTTACACCATAACCAGTATAAAAACCCGGAGCATATAATGTATGCCGATACCAGCTTCTTCGCGGCAATCCATTTTCTGATAAGAGTTGTTGTTCTGCCTGGTATAACTTTCTATTCAAGGCATCATTTTGTGTATTAGCAGCGATAGCCTGATCTACAACAGTCTTCAAAGAATCAGTACTTTCCTTCAAGTGTGCGAGTGCATTTTGCAGTGGTGAAAAGTCAAGATAAGGGACATCCTCTTTCACTGCAGGAACTACAAATTTTTTCGTTGGATCTGAGGCTAATACATAAATACTGTCTTTGATCAAATTATTTTCAACATTTGTCTTTTCGCGTGTACTTTTCAATAGGTCTTGTAATTCATTCACATAACTATCAACTGTTGAATAAAGTCTATTAAAATCAAATGGCAGCACATCAGCATTTGCCATTCTTAATACTGCTCTTCCCGCTGTTTGAGCCAACGTAACACCATACTGGAAACCCGGATCTTTGAAGCGAACATAGTCATCATAAGAATCATAGATAGAATGATATTCGCCGCCTCTGTCTTCTCCTCCATAACCAAGATTTAAAGAAGGAACTGCAATGTGCTGAAGAAAGGGAGAAAAATCAGAACCTGATCCTAATGCATCCAACCTGAGTTTATCTCTGTCTAAAATTTCTTGCTTTTCCTTTGTTGATGACGCATTCACTGCTTCGGAGGCTTTTCTTCTTTCAAACACGCTTACTTTTGTTTGAGGGTCGATAACATCCTTTGCTATTTCATCCATTAAAGGTTCTAAAGCATGCGATCCCCCTGCATCTAAAAAGCCTCGTCCATTGCCATCTGAATTAATGTAAACAACGCCTTTCTGCTGCAGTTCTTTCGCATGATCTTCCACCCATTCAGTTGAACCCAACAATGCCGGCTCTTCTCCATCCCAGGCACAATAAACCAAAGTTCTTTTTGGCTTCCATCCGTTTTTAACCAATGCACCAATTGACTTTGCTTCTTCCAGCATCGCTGATAATCCGCTCACCGGATCACCTGCTCCATTTACCCATGCATCATGATGATTACCTCTTATTATCCATTCATCGGGATACTGAGAGCCTTTCATCAATGCGATGACATCGTAACAAGGCACAATATCCCAGTTGAAAGCAACTTTCAAATGCACCTGTGTTTTTCCATTTCCTCCAATATGATAAGTGATGGGCAACGTACCCGCCCAGCCACCTGGTGCAACGGGTCCTTCCAAAGCCTGCATTAAAGGTTTTGCATCATGATAACTAATGGGTAAAACAGGAATTTTTAAAATGGTTGCAGCCTGTGAGCGATCTAGTCTCTGTGCATTTTCTGTTGCACCTACGTTTGGCGTTAAAGGATCTCCGGGATAAACAGGCATATCCATAACGCTGCCCCGCTGCACGCCATATTCATTTTTAAAAGCACCTTTAGGATAAACGTCTCCCTGCGTATAACCATCATCCGCCGGATCAGAATAAATAATACATCCAATTGCTCCATGTTCCTGCGCCACTTTTGGTTTAATACCTCTCCAGCTTCGTCCATATTTTGCAATAACAACTTTGCCTTTCACATCAACACCAATCTTATCCAGTTCTTCATAATCAGAAGGCAAACCGTAATTCACAAAAACAAGATCGCCGGTAACATCACCATCCGCGCTAAAAGCATTGTAAGGTGGTAATTGTCCTTCCTGCCCCGATGTTGCATCTTCTTTTAATGCAGGCTCTTTCAGCAAAGCTTTATACTTTGTGGGAGCTGTCATTTCAAGCAATCTTTCTTTTGGGGTAGGAAATAAAACCTTGTATGTGTCAATACGTGCATCCCAACCCCAGCTTTTGAATAAGCTTAATAATTGCTCCGCATTTTCTTTGCTTCCCGGCGATCCGAGATTATGTGGTTTTGCAGAAAAAGTTTTAATGTTTTGCCCGATACTTGCACTGCTTAATCCTGCATCAAATTTTTGTTCAAGCGCAAGTTGAGCAGAAGCGTTGGCTGAAGTAAAACCGGTAATGTTTTTCTCCTGTGCGCATAACACAAAAGGAGTTAAAGCAATTAATAAAAGGTATTTTCTCATGCATTGAAGTTACAGCACGAGGAGATTAAGTGAATATTTTTCATGAAGAGGAAATGGAAATCATGTATAAGTTTACTTCACTCTTTATCAGTTATCCGTTATTCAAATGTGATTTTTAAAATTTGTTTTTAAAGACTGATAATTACTATATACGCTTGATTCAAAGCAAAGTAATATAATCCTATTCATAATACATTTGGAGAAATGGAAGTGCCCCAGTTACTCCACCGGCTTATTCAATATCTTCCATAAAATATCCTTCAATTGAACCAATCCCTGTTGTGTTACAGAAGATATAAAAACATGTGGAATATTTTCGGGTAACTCTTTTTCGATCGCCTGTTTCAATTCATCATCCAGCATATCACTTTTACTGATAGCTATCACAAAATCTTTCTGCAGCATTTCAGGATTATATTCTTTCAATTCATTCACCAAAATATCAAATTCCTTTTTGTGATCTTCACTATCTGCAGGAATCAAAAACAACAACGCTGCATTTCTTTCAATATGACGTAAAAAACGATGGCCTAAACCTTTTCCCTCTGCAGCCCCTTCAATAATCCCCGGCAGATCAGCAACACAAAATGATTTACCGTCTCTGTATTCTACCATTCCCAATTGCGGCGTTAAAGTGGTGAATGCATAATTAGCAATCTTTGGTCTGGCTGCTGTTATAACAGAAAGCAAAGTTGATTTGCCGGCGTTGGGAAAGCCTACCAAACCTACATCTGCCAATACTTTCAATTCAAGCACTTTCGATGCTTCTGTACCTTCTTCACCTGGTTGCGCATAATCAGGAGCCTGATTGGTTGCTGTTGCAAAATGCTGGTTTCCCAAACCACCTCTTCCGCCTGCAAGCCATATCACTTCCTGGCCATCCTCCAAAATTTCTGCATCAATTTTACCTGTTTCTTCATCCCGGGCTATCGTTCCCAAAGGCACTTCAATAATAATATCTTTGCCATTTCTGCCAGTGCTGTTATTCTTGCTTCCGCCTTCACCGTTTTCTGCAATAACATTTTTATAGTAACGCAAATGCAGTAAGGTCCACAATTGTTTATTCCCTTTCAAGATAATATGTCCACCTCTTCCGCCATCACCACCATCAGGACCTGCTTTTGCATTAAACTTTGTACGCATAAAATGCCTGCTGCCCGCACCACCATGACCACTTCTGCAAAATATCCTGATATAATCAATGAAGTTCGTTTTTTCCATCCTGCAAATATCGTTTAAAGAATTTGTCCTATTTCCCACAACGACGCAGAGTTCATAGGTTTCTTCTTGGTGCTCCTGGTGGCTTTGCGGAAAAATAAGGCCAAGGCATTATTCAATTTATAGGCTACTACTTAAATATTCATTTCGTTATAAAAAATAAAGATTTTATATAGAATTGAGTAACACATTCATCCATAATAGTCTTTACTTTTATAAATAAAATTTGTGGCTATGCAGGAAGCTTATATCATCGCCGGTTTTCGTACAGCAGTGGGCAAGGCAAAAAAAGGGGGATTTCGTTTTTACAGACCTGATGATCTTGCAGTTGAAGTGATAAAAGGATTGATGGCATCTGTTCCGCAGTTAGAAGCAAAAAGAGTGGACGATGTTATCGTTGGGAATGCGGTTCCTGAAGCGGAGCAGGGATTGCAATTCGGACGAATAATCGGGGCAAAAGCATTGGATATTGAAGTGCCTGGAATCACCATCAACCGATATTGTGCAAGCGGGCTTGAAGCGATTGCAATGGCTACTGCAAAGATTCGTACTGGCATGGCAGATTGTATTATCGCTGGCGGAACAGAAAGCATGAGCTTAGTGCCAACAAGCGGATGGAAAACCGTTCCCTCTTATAACATTGCCAGGAAAGATCCGGAC